>NZ_DAISHJ010000002.1:70156-203315 GCF_036822615.1 Aggregatilinea sp.
GAGGTTGCCCATGTCGTGATACACCGTGCCGCCGCCGGTGCTGCGCCGCACGACCTTGACGCCCAACGCTTTCGCCGCCTCAACATTGACTTCCTTCTCGGCGTTCTGGTAACGGCCCACAATGATGGCGTTGTCGTTCTGCCACAGCAGCATGATTTCTGGGAATTGGGTCAGCTCGGTGAGGCAGTATTCTTCGAAGGCCAGATTCCACGTCGGATCTAGCGAACCGGTTTCCATGTAGATCATCAGGCTGGTCTCTCTAGATTAGTTTGCTCAGGTACACATTCAATGCTGATCGATCACCCCACAGAACACATCCGGCAGGCAATCGAGCCCGGCTATAATAGCGCAGAATCCCCCGATCGTTCACGTTTCCGGCGCTGCAACGGACCTACCGGGGATCAGTCCATGCTTGAGCCGCACTTACCGGACGGTCAGTTTCAGGTAATCCGCAGGGACAAAAAACGATCCTTCGGTCGTGCCCTGTGACACCGTCTTTTGCAGCGTCTGCTCCAGTTGGGCGGCGCTGGTCCGGTCCGCGAAGTAGTCCCGGAACGCCGTTACGACGTCGCGCAGGGCCTTAGGCGTTTCGTGCACGAACTCCAGCCGGTAATGCGCGATCCCGCTGTCGCGCAGTTGGTCGAGATAGCGGCTGGCGACCTGCGCCTGCGCGCCAAAAACCGTATTGCGGCAGCCGACATCCGCCATCACCGGGTGCACGCGGCCCTGCGTATCGCGCAGCGCGACGCGATGCTCTTTGCACGGCTGGCCGCAGTCGAGCTTACTCGTGCCCTGGGACAAGAAGCGGCAAAACACGCAGTGCTCCGTGTGGAATACGGGCAGGTGGTGGAACGCGATCGCTTCAAGCCGCTCGCCGCCAACCGCCTGCGCCAGCCTGCAAATCTGATCCGCGTTCAAGTCATGCGTAGGCGCGAGGCGGTCGATACCCAGCGTAAAGTAGGTCTCCGCCGTGATCTGGTTGGCTGCGTTCAGGCTGAAATCACCGATCAGCGCGTGCTGGTGACGGCTTTGCAGCAGCTCCAACAATCCACCCGACCGGACCACGATCTGGCAGTCCAGGCGCAGCAAGAAGTTCACGAGCGAGCCTTCCTGTGGCTTGAGCACGCGCGGACTGGCAACACGCGGCGTAATCCCGGCGGCCTTGATCTGCTCCACCGCCGGACGCAGCCCGTACAGATCGAGATAATCGAGCGTGATGCTGGCCGGGTTCAGATCCAGCGCGGCATCCAACTGGGACGGCGTGCGGACCAGCAGGTGCAGATGCACAGTATCGGGCGCAGTCGCAGGGCGTGCCGCAGGCAGGGCGCTTTCCAGCACCCGCACCAGATCGTGGAGCACGGGAGCGGGACGCGCCGCCTGCTGGTCGGCAAGCTGCTGGACCGCCGCCTGCCGCAGCCGGTTCAACAGCGAACTGGGCACAAAGGGGTCGCCCACAAGGTCCGCTTGCAGCGCGTCGAGCCGGTAAGCGGTGTTCCCTAACCGCCTAAGCTGCTCCTGTAAAAACTCGACCGTCACCCCGCGATTGGTTGCGGGTGATAACGCCTCATCCGAACGAACCGTCACCTGCACACCGGGCTGATCGACCAGCCACCAGGCGATCTCGAGCGGCTCCCCTACTTTTGCGGATACCCGCAGCTCAAGCGGCTGCCGGGCAAGCGGCGAGTTGGCCTGGATGAACGGTTTGGCGGCGCGATCGGTGTTTACGTCATGCGTACGCCAGACGCGATCGCCGGAGCGAATGCGGCTGAAGTCAATTGTGCGGTTACCAAAACGCAGCTCAAGCTGATCGCCAGCGCGCTCGACGGCATAGAGGCGTCCGCCCTCCTCCTTGAGTTCCGGGCTGCGCCAATCCGCCGCGTCGAACACAAGACCATCGCCCGCCTTGAGCGGTGCCACGTCCTCGACACCGGTCGGAGCAATCAGCACGCGATCACTGTAAACGCGCGTCACGGTGCCGCACATTACACCCCGATGGCGCGGCGACCGCCCTGACACCACCGCCTGATGGTTCGTGCCCGACAGGAAAAACGGGCCCATCCCCCGTGAATAGACCTGCTCAAGCTCGATTTCGTCCTGGCGGGACGGCGCGTACGGGCGTTGTTCCCAGGCCGCATCGACCGCCTGACGGTAGGCGCGTGTGGTCAGAGCGACATAGGCTTCGTCTTTGTAGCGCCCCTCGATCTTGAGCGACGCGATCCCGATCTCGACAATTTCCGGGATCAGAGCCAGAGCATTCAAATCGCCGGGCGAGAGCAAATACCGCGCATCCCCCAGCGGCGTAAGCACATCATCCACCAGAAGCTCGTACGGCAGGCGGCATGCCTGCGCGCACTGCCCCCGGTTGGCGCTGCGCCCGCCCCAGGCCTCCGACGAAAAACACTGGCCGGAGTACGACACGCACAGCGCCCCGTGGACAAATATTTCAAGTTCGCATTTAGTCTGGGCGCGAATGGCGCGGATATCTTTGAGCGACAGCTCCCGCGCCAGCAGCACCCGGCTGACCCCAAACCGCTGCGCCAGCGCGACACCTTCGGCGCTGGTGATGCTCATCTGCGTGCTGCCGAACACCGGCAGATCGGGCGCGATGCGGCGCGCCAACTGCGCCATGCCCACATCTTGCACGATGACCGAATCGGCTCCCGCCAACGCGATCAGCTCAAGCGTTTTTACCGCGTCGCGCAGCTCGTGGTCAAACACCAGCGTGTTGAAGGTCACATAGCCCTTCACCCCGCGCGTATGCAGCGTGCGCATCACGTCCGGCAGCTCTGCCGGCGTGAAGCCCACTTTTGCGCGTGCGGAAAAATGGTCGAGGCCAAAGTAAACGGCATCGGCCCCGGCCTCGATGGCGGCATGAAGCTGCGGCCAATAGCCTGCGGGACTCATCACTTCGGGCTTTTCGTTCATCGCTCATCACCCTACGACTGCCGGTGCGTCAAGGATGCGGGAACTCCCAGCACGCCGCTTCGTTCGTTCACCAGCGGATTCATCACGCGCAAAACGCGCCAAAAACGGCGCGCGTGATCTGCACCTGATTTTCCCTCATTTTTGACTATAAAAACATAGGCAAAGTCGGCTTTTTATTCGACGGCCAGATCAGATCAAAAGATCGGGCACATTCCTGCTTGACGGCGCGAAAAAAGTAGATGTAGAATAGTTGCATAAACAACTATTGCATACACAACTAAATTGACCTATGTCCAACTCAAAGACCCCATCCGAAGCGGGTTCAAGCTCGCAGCACTATCGCTTAATCAACGACATTTACGTGATGTTAGACAACGGCGATCGACGCGCACTCCTCCCCTTCAACCTCACAACGTCGCAGTACAACGCGCTCCTCTTGCTCGACGACACCAACGGCCAGCGGCTGGTACAGCTGAGCGAACGCCTGCTGCTGGACAAAAGCACAATCACCCGCCTCATCGACCAACTCGAACAAGCAGGTCTGGCGCAGCGAGTCACCGATCCCGATGACCGGCGCGCGCAGCGCGTCATCCTGACGCCGCTCGGCGTCGAGCGGCGCGATCAGGCCCAAATCGCTCATAACACGTCGCTCGAACAGCGGATGAGCAGTCTGAGCCAGGACGAACAGCACCAGCTCTACGAGCTTCTGCGCAAGCTGCGTACGGGCCTGCTCGACGATTTGGAACAACAGGACATTTAAGCCTGGAAGACATGCAGCACAGGGAGGCAACCGCTATCGATTTATTTGTGCGCCGGTCAGATGATGCAAGTTAGTTTTGGCAACTCTTACTTTGGAGGAAAGTTCAAAATGAAAACGCGTTCCGCATGGTTATCGCTCGTCCTGGTTGCGACCATCGTGCTGTCGCTGGCAGGCGCCGCATCGACTCAGGCTCAGGACGACGCCAAGCAACTCGTGGTATGGACCGATGAAAACCGCGCGTCAATCGTCGAAGGTGTTGGCGCGGCGTTCGAAGAAGAATATGGCATCAAAATCGTCGTCCAGCAGATGGCCTTTGGCGACATTCGCGACCAGCTCAAGACCGCTGGCCCCGCAGGCGAAGGCCCCGACATCCTGATCGGCGCGCATGACTGGCTCGGCGAACTGGTGATCAACGGCCTGCTGGCCCCGATCGACCTCGGCGACAAGGCCGAAGAATTCGCTCCCACTGCACTGCAAGCGTTCACCTACGATGGCGAGCTGTACGGCATGCCCTACGGCATCGAAAACGTCGCATTCTTCCGCAACACCGATCTCGTGCCCGACGCGCCTGAGACGTGGGAAGAAGTCGGTGAAATCGCCGCGCAGTTGAAGGAAGAGGGCAAAGCCGAATACGGGTACGTGATCCAGATCGCGGACACCTACCACTATAATCCGCTGATGACCTCGTTCGGCGGCTACATCTTCGGGCTGGACGAGAACAACGAATACGATCCGACCGACGTCGGCGTTGACAGCGAAGGTTCCATCGCGGCGGCCACCTGGATCGACGGCCAGATCGAAGCGGGCCTGACCCCCGGCGAAGCGGACTGGGACACCATTCACGCGCTGTTCGAAAGCGGCGACGCGGCCATGATCATCACCGGCCCGTGGGCGCTGGAGCGCATCCAGGCATCGGGCGTCCCGTACGCGATCAGCCCCATCCCCGATGGTGGCAAGCCGTTCCTGGGCGTGCAGGGCTTCATGATCAGCGCCTTCAGCAGCGAGCCGCTCCTGGCCCAGGCGTTCCTGACCGAATACCTCGCCACGGAAGACGTCATGCAGCAGTTGTTCGAAGCGGGCGACCGTCCCTCGGCGTTCATCACTGTAGCCGACGCGATCGAAGATCCCGACTATGCGGCCTTCGCTGAAGCCGGCGCAGTCGGCCAGCCGATGCCCGCCATCCCCGAAATGTCCGCCGTGTGGACCGCCGTCAACGACGCGATCACACTGACCTTCCAGCAGCAGAGCGATCCGGCAGATGCGTTCACCACGGCTGCCGAGCAGATCCGCACCGCGATTGCCGGTGAAGAATAAATCTTCACGGCTCGCGGGGAGATCACCCATGAAGCTAGCACCACAGGGTTCGGCCAGGGGTGGAGTAAAGCCCCTGGCTCCCTTTTCGGGCCGGGTCAGTAAAATCGCGCTGCGGTTGGTCGCGCTGGCGATCCTCGATGCCTTTGCCCTGATGTTCCTCACCCGGCTTTGGGCCGATGAGGTCTGGTTTCTGGCGGTATCGGTCAGCGTCATCACGCTCGGACTCAACGTATTCTTCCTATCGGACAGGTTTTATCCGTTCCGCTGGTTCTCGCCAGGGCTGGCGCTCATCATTTTGATGGTCGCCTACCCCATCGTTTACACCCTTTACATCTCGTTCACCAACTACCGCGACGGCAATCTGCTGCGCCAGAATCAAGCCATCGCGCAGATCGAAAACCGGCAGTATCTACCGTCCGACGCGCCGCTGTACGGGTGGACCGCGTTCGGCACGGAAGATGGGCACTATGCGCTGTGGCTGGTCGCGGACGACGGCAGCATGGTGTTCGCGCCGGAAGATGACGCCGCGCGCGTTGTCACAGCGGACGATCCGCAAATCGCCGAGCTGGACGAAGACAACATACCGGAGCGCTTCGGAGACTACGAGCGGCTGTCGGTGTTCACGGTTCCCTCCGGCTTTGAAACGCGCACGTTCGGCAAGCCGCCGGAAACCATCAAAATCGAGACGCAGTACAAAGCAGGCCAGTACCGCCAGCAGTACGTGTACGATGCCGCCCAGGAAGCCATGATCGATCAGGCGACCGGCGTGGTGTATACGGCGAAGCGCGGCACGTTCACCGCGCCGGATGGCAGCACGCTCTCGCCCGGCTACTACGTCCCGATCGGCCTGGACAACTTCAAGCGGCTGGTCACCAGCGACGCCATACGCGGGCCGTTCCTGCGCGTGTTCATGTGGACCTTTGCGCACGCCATCCTGACGGTGCTGATCACGTTCCTGTTCGGGCTGGGGCTGGCGCTGGTGCTCAACGATCCGATCGTCCCGGCGCGGCGAGTGCTCCGGTCGATGCTCCTGATCCCCTATGCCATTCCGGGCTTCATCAGCGTGCTGGTGTGGCGAGGGTTGCTTCGCCCGGAGTTCGGCGTCGTCAACCGGATGCTCGAAGACGTGTTCGGCTGGGCCCCATCGTGGTTTGCCGATCCGGTATGGGCCAAGCTCGGCATTTTGCTGGTCCAACTGTGGCTGGGCTTCCCGTACATGATGCTGATCTGTATGGGCGCGCTCCAGACGATCCCGCCGGAACTGCACGAAGCGGCCAAAGTGGATGGCGCAAACACGTGGCAGCGCTTCCGCAACATCACCCTGCCGCTGCTTCTGGTCACGGTCGGGCCGCTGCTGATCGCCGCGTTTGCCTATAACTTCAACAACTTCACGGTAATCCGCCTCTATAACCAGGGCGGCCCGCCAATCCCGGGCACAACGACCCCGGCGGGGCACACCGATATTCTGCTCACGTATACTTACCGGTTGGCGTTCGCCGGTCAGCGCGGGGCGGATTACAGCTTTGCGACGGCTATCACGCTGGTGATCTTCGTGCTCGTCGCCGCCATCACGCTCTTCAATTTCCGTTTTACCGGGGGATGGGAGGAGGTGTCCGAAAGTGTCTAGCGTCCATGTGTCCACCACCTCTTCGCCGGACGTCGAGGCGTCGCGCAAATACACCGCTGCCAGGAAGCGCCGTCACGCCCTGGATCTGACACTGCGCCTGATCGTGATCGGCATAGCGATGATCTTCGCGCTGTTCCCGGTGATCTGGATCGCGTCGGCGTCGGTGAACCCCAACAACTCGCTGGTCGGCCAGCGTTTGGTCCCCGAGCA
Source organism: Aggregatilinea sp. (assembly GCF_036822615.1). Taxonomy (NCBI): domain Bacteria; kingdom Bacillati; phylum Chloroflexota; class Anaerolineae; order Aggregatilineales; family Aggregatilineaceae; genus Aggregatilinea; species Aggregatilinea sp. The sequence goes on from NZ_DAISHJ010000002.1 coordinate 76,993, forward strand.
CGCGTCACTGGCGAACTATAACGAGCTGCTCCACAGCGACGTTCATCCTTTTTTGCGGTGGATGTGGAACTCGTTCAAGCTGGCGAGCATTTCCTCGGTCCTGTCAGTGCTGGTCAGCGCGCTCAGCGCCTACGCGTTCTCGCGCTTCCGGTTCCGGGGCCGCCGCAGCATGCTGCTGACGGTATTCCTGGTCCAGATCTTCCCGAACTCGCTCTCGATGGTGGCGACCTTCCTGCTGATCCAGCAGATCGGAGAGTACATCCCCTCGCTGGGGCTGAACTCGCACGGCGGGCTGATCCTGGTCTATCTGGGCGGCGCGATGGGGATCAACACGTGGCTGATGAAAGGCTACTTCGACTCGATCCCGCGCGAGCTGGACGAATCGGCCATGATCGACGGCGCGTCGCACTGGTATACGTTCTGGCGTATCATCATGCCGCTTGTGCGCCCGGTGCTGGCCGTCGTCGGCGTGCTGTCGTTCGTCGGCACGTATGGCGACTATCTGTTCGCCCTGCTGCTGGTCAAAGACAAGGACCTCTATACGCTGGCGGTCGGCATGAGCATCTTCATCGGCGACCAGTTCAGCCAAAAATGGGGCGTGTTCGCCGCCGGGGCGCTGCTCGGAGCGATTCCAATCGTGATCATTTACTTGCTCTTGCAAGATTTTATCGTCAGCGGGCTCACCCAGGGCGCAGTCAAAGGCTAACGCCGCGCTCGCTGTAAGCCGCACCATCTATCTACGTACCGCAAAGGCCGAATCACATGGAAGATTTCATCTTTGGGACCCTGGCAACTGACGAGCTAAAGCTTGTCCACCATCGCACCGCGCGGCAGGGCATCCATCACGCCCACTCGCTCGCGCCATTCGATCCCAAGCCAGGCGAACCGGTCACGATCACAACGCGCATCGGACCCGACCTGTCCGCGTCGCGCGTCGTCTGTTATTACACGTTGGATGGCAGCACGCCGGAAGGCAGCCGGGGACAGGCTCACAACGGCCTGACGCTCGATCTGGAACGTGTCGAAGTCGTGTGGGACACACTGCTGTGGGGATACTCAAGCATCTGGCAGGGAACCCTTCCCGCGCAGGCGAACGGCACGATCGTCCGCTACCGGATCGGCGCGTGGGACGGCGACAACCCGGAAACGTTCGCGGATTGGCCCGATATCCAGCTTACGGCGGAAACGGCGGCGTCGGCCTTCTTCCGCCACGAGGCGCTGCCAAACCTGACGCTGGGCGATCCCGCGTGCGGGCATATCTTCACTTACCACGTAGACGAGCACACCGCACCGCAGTGGGCCAGGGACGCGATCATCTACCAGATCTTCGTCGACCGGTTTTATCCCGGCGACGGTAAAGACTGGCTGCAAACCGGCGACATGAGCGGCATCTGCGGCGGGACGCTGTGGGGCGTGCGCGACAAGCTCGACTACATCGCGGATCTGGGCGCGACCTGCATCTGGCTCAGCCCGATCTTCAACAGCCCGTCGCACCACGGCTACGACGCGACAGATCTGTACCACATCGAGCCGCACCTGGGCGGCGACGAGTCGCTGCACGCGCTGGTCGACGCGGCCCACGCGCGGGGCATTCGCGTTCTGCTCGACTTCGTATGCAACCACATCTCGGCGCAGCATCCGTTCTTCCAGGACGCGCTGAGTTCGCCCTCCAGCCCATACAGCGAGTGGTTCACGTTCGACGACTCGCCCATCGGCTACCGCACCTTCTTCGAAGTGCCGTCCATGCCGCAGGTCAATCTGGCGCATCCGGGCGCAAAAGAGTGGATGATCGATGCGGCGCGGTACTGGCTGCGCGACTACGACGTGGATGGCTACCGGTTGGACTATGCGAACGGCCCCAGCCCGGACTTCTGGCCGGATTTCTGGGCCGCATGCAAAGCCATCAAACCGGACTCTTTCAGCTTTGGCGAAGTCATCGACGCGCCGAGCCTGCTGCGCCCATACGTGGGCCGGTTGGATGGCGGCCTGGACTTCCACCTGAGCGATGCGCTGCGCAAAACGTACGGCTGGAAACAGTGGACGGAAAGCGACCTGGATCGCTTCTTGGAGCGCCACCTGTCCTACTTCCCGTCCGACTTCGTGATGCCGACCTTCCTCGACAGTCACGACATGGATCGTTTCCTGTTCATCGCCCAGGACGATATCGAGGCGCTACGCAAGGCGCTGGCCATCCAAATGCGCCTGCCCGGTCCGCCGATCGTTTACTACGGGACGGAAGTGGGCATGTCTCAAACCACCGGCAAAAATGACGGCTCGATGCTGGAAGTCAGCCGCGCGCCGATGGTCTGGGACGCAAGACAGGATCGAGACCTGCTGCACTACTACAAGGAACAGATCCAGCAGCGGCGGGAAAATCGCGGCATCTCCGCATAGCAGGCCAGAAACAACAAACCGGGCCTACTTGCTGCTAGATGGCAAGTAGGCCCGGTTGCTAAACATCAACCGTGGCCCAGGGCGCGGTTTGTTTTTTCCCTCGAACAACACCTTCTACATCACGAAACCCCACCGCAGCAGTGCTTGAACTTTCTACCGCTCCCGCACGGGCACGGATCGTTGCGCCCCACGCCTGCAAACCGGCGCTGCCGCTCCATCTCTTCGCGGGCCAGGTGCAGCATGATGTTGGCCGGGGGCCGTCCCTGCGCGAGTTCGCTCGCCATGAAGCGCATCGGCTGGTCGATGTGCGTGAAGAACGCCTTGTACCCGTCGCAAAGGTAGTTCAGCCCCGGCTCACCGTCCGGCGTCGTGAGAATCCGATTTTTCGGGCAGCCGCCGTTGCAGATGAACCGCACCTCGCAGTCGCGGCAGTACTGCGGCAGCGTATCGCGCTTGGCCTGCCCAAAGCGCCACTGCTGCGGGCTGTTGGCAAGCTCGGCCAGCGGCACGACCGCCATGTTGCCCAGCTTGTGCGCAGGTTCGACAAAGTGATCGCACGAGTACACGTCGCTGTTGTGCTCCATCGCCAGCGCACCGCCGCACGTCTCCTCGAAGATGCACAGCCCCGGCGACTGTCCCAACCACGCCGCCAGCGCCACATCGAAGATCTGCACGAAGACCCGCCCGACGTCGCGGCGCACCCATTCATCGAAGACACTGCTCAAGAACTGCCCGTACTGCTTGCCGGTCACCGAGCGCGCCGTGACCGCCGTGCCTTCCTGAAAGCCGGTGACGTTATCGCGCTCCACGATGGGGATGAACTGGATGAACTGCGCCTCCACCTCGTCGCGCAGGAAACGGTAAACTTCCAGCGGATGCCGCGCGTTCCGTGCGTGGACGCACGCCAGCACGTTGAAATCGACGCCGTACTCCTTGAGCAGAGTCACCCCGCGCAGCACATGCGCCAGCGTCGGACGTCCCCCCTTATCGACGCGGTAACCGTCGTGCAGGTCGCCCGGCCCGTCGATGCTGACGCCGATCAAAAAGTCGTGCTCGTGGAAAAACTGCGCCCAGTCGTCAGTGAGAGTGGTCCCGTTCGTCTGAAGCGTGTTGTGAATCCGCATACCCGGCTTGCGATATTTCTCTTGATAGCTGACAGCGGCGCGGAAAGAATCCAGCCCCATCAGCGTTGGCTCACCGCCCTGCCACGCGAACGTCACTTCGGGGACCTGCTGCGCCTCGATATATTGGCGCGTGTAGTCTTCGAGCAGGTTTTCGGGCATACGAAAATCGCTGCCCGGATAGAGTTTTTCCTTCGAGAGAAAGTAGCAGTATTCGCAGTCGAGGTTGCATATCGCGCCGCGCGGCTTCAACATGACGTGGAATGCCGGGCGGATCGAAGGGGGCGATTTTGCTTTCAAGCCAACGGCCTCCCACAGCCGGATCCGCCTGTTCGACCGGTCCGGCTGCGTCCATACTTATACGGTAGCGGGCATCTCCTGCGCCGCGACGAGCGCGTGTACCAGATGGCACGCGGCGCGGTGGCCGGGACTGACCTCGACCAGCGGCGGCTCCGTCTCGAAACACTGCGGTTGGGCCAGCGGGCAGCGCGTATTGAAGTTGCAGCCCTTCGGCGGATTCGCAGGGCTGGGCACGTCGCCTTCCAGCTCGATGATCTCGCGCTGCTCCTCGATCACCGGGTCGGGGATCGGCACAGCCGACAGCAGCGCCCGCGTATAGGGATGCAGCGGGTTTTTGTACAGCTCGTTGCGGTCGGTCAGCTCCACGATTTTACCCAGGTACATCACCGCAATGCGATCGCTGATGTGGCGCACCATACTCAGGTCGTGCGCGATGAACAGGTACGTCAGCCCCAGCGAATCCTGAAGTTCCTCGAGCAGATTCACGATCTGCGCCTGGATCGAGACGTCCAGCGCGGAGACCGGCTCGTCGCAGACGATGAAGCGCGGCTCCAACCCCAGCGATCGCGCGATGCCGATGCGCTGGCGCTGCCCGCCGGAAAACTCGTGCGGGTAACGCTTGGCGAAATAGGGCCGCAGCCCGACCATTTCCAGCAGCTCGCGCACGCGCTCGTCGCGTCGTTCGCGCGGGATAACGCGGTGGTACATCATCGGCTCGCTGATGATGTTGCCCACCGTCATGCGCGGGTTGAGCGAGGCGTACGGATCCTGAAAGATCATCTGGATGTTACGGCGCATCGCGCGCATTTCCGCCGGTTTAAGCTGCGTGATGTCCTGATCCTCGAAGAAGACTTTCCCGGCGGTCGGCCTGTAGATCTGGAGCAGCGTTCGACCCACGGTCGTTTTACCGCAGCCGCTCTCCCCTACCAGCCCCAGCGTCTCGCCCTCGTAGATCTCGAAGCTGACGTCATCGACCGCCTTCACGTCACCGACGTGCTTACGGATGACCGCGCCCTGGCGGATCGGGAAATACTTCTTCAGGCCCTCCACCCGCACCAGGATATTTTGATTAGGCTTCGACACGCTGACCTCCGTTTACGTGCGCGCGCTGCGTCTCATCTTTGCGCCAGCAGGCCACGCGGTGCTGGTCACTCACGAATTCCTCCGGCGGCATCTCGGTCAGACAGCGCTCGATGACCATGCTGCAGCGCGGCGCAAACGGACAGCCTGCGGGCAGCGCAACCTGATCCGGCGGGTGGCCGGGGATCGACGCGAGCTTGGTGTTGGGCGGCGCGTCCAACCGGGGCAGCGATCCGAGCAGGCCCAGCGTATACGGATGGCGTGGATCGGCGTAGAGATCCTTGACCGGCGCGGCCTCGATGATGTATCCGGCATACATGACCATCACGCGCTGCGCCAGCCGCGCCACCACGCCCAGGTCGTGCGTGATCCAGATCACGGCCATATGGGTCCGCTGCTGCAAGCGCCGCACGAGATTCACGATCTGCGACTGGATGGTCACGTCCAGGGCGGTCGTCGGCTCGTCGGCGATGAGCAGATCCGGCTCGCAGGCCAGCGCCATCGCGATCATCGCGCGCTGGCGCATCCCGCCCGAAAACTGGTACGGATAATCCTTCAGGCGCGCTTTGGGGTTGGGAATGCTCACCATTTCCAGCAGTTCGGTGGCGCGCAGTCTCGCGGCGATTCCATGTGCCTTGCCGTGCTGTTCGAGCGCTTCGGTGATCTGACGCTCGATGGTCAGCACCGGATTGAGCGACGTCATGGGGTCCTGAAAGATCATGGCGATCTCGTTGCCCCGGATCTTGCGCATCGCTTCGTCGTTGAGCTTGAGCAGATCGCGCCCCTTGAACATCACCCGGCCCGATTCGATCTTGCCGGGCGGTTGGGGAATAAGGCGCATCACCGACCGGACGCCGACACTTTTGCCGCAGCCGCTTTCACCGACGATGGCCACGATCTCATCCTGATTGACCGTGTAGGAGATGCCGTTGACAGCGCTGACGACGCCTTCACTGGTATAAAAGCGCGTTACGAGGTTTTCAACTTCTAGCAACAAGTCTCTTGACTCCTCACTCTATAGATAATAGGGCGTCTCTATTCCGGCTCGCCGGGTGCGCCGTGCAGCCGGTCCGTGAGATTCATGAAGCTCGCTAACAATTTCTCCCGCGCCAGGACCGGATCGCGGCGTTTGATTGCCTCAAAAATCGCGTAGTGTGCTTCGTACTCTATGCCAAGGCTGACATCGCCGCCCAAATCGTCGTTGACCGTCTCGAACGCGCGCCAGAACACGCGCAGCAGGCTAACGAATGTATCATTTTCGAGCGACTGGTAGAGCACATTGTGAAACTGTTCGTCCAGATCGGCAAAACCGGCATTGCTGTTGGCGCGCGCTTTCCACGCCTGCATGATGGCATCCAACTGCGCGATATCGTCGGGCGTGATGCGCTCGACGACCTCACCAATGGTGGCCGATTCGAGCCAGATGCGGATTTGCAGTAGTTCGCGGAAGGCCGCCGGATTGAAGCAGATCCCGTAGCTCAACGTCTCCAGCACGGGGTCCAGGTTCCACTTGCGTACGAAAAACCCTTCGCCGCGCTGCACGCGCACGATCCCCAGCGATTGCAGCGACTTCATCGCCTCGCGGATCGAGCTGCGGCCCACGCCAAGATCGGCGGCAAGCTGTGCTTCCGGCGGCAGCGAATCACCGGGTTTGAGCTTCTTTTCGAGGATATAACGCTGAATGTGCTTGCGGACCGCCTCGCTGAGAACGGGGCGACGAAGATTAGCGTCCATATTTTTAAGCCTGAAAAAAGCCAGTGACGGCGCAAATAGTTCTCAAACTGCGGGACGGAGCGTTGTTGACAAGCCCGATATTCTTATACTATAATTCAGATGTCTGATATCTGAACTAAGTATAACATTAGCTAAATTTGAATGTCAACACCAGCGCATTTCAGCATTCGCTGAGCAACTAGTTTAACAAATCAAAGTTTTAAGGAGGCGCTTATCTGACCTTTCCCCCAGCTCATTCTTCACCTTAATTAACTAGTTCCATGGCACGATTAATCTGGAGAAAACCTCATTATGATGAAGAGACTCATTGCGATTTTCCTCGTCCTCGCCGTCGCAATCCCCACATTCTCCGTCACCTCGGCGCAGGGTGACGAACAGGTGCTGTACATCGGTCTGGACGTTGGCCCCGGCGGTTACAACAACAGCATGCCCTACAATTATGGCGCGGGGCACACCATGCACAGCAAGATGTACACGCCGCTGTTCATCTGGAACGCCGATTCAACTGACATCGTACCGTTCATCGTGGAAAGCTACGAGTCCAACGACGACTTCACCGTCTGGACGTTCAAACTGCGCGAAGACGTCTACTTCTCGGACGGCGAGCAGCTTACGGCCAGCGACGTGAAGTTCACCGCCGACTTCATGACCTCGTCCGACATCAACCTCGAAAACTTCAATCACATCAACGAAGCGTTCGGGCAGATCGAGGGCTTCGAGGCCCATCGCAACGGCGAAGCGGAAGAACTTTCCGGCGTTCAGGTCGTCGATGACTTCACCTTCCAGTACACGCTCAGCTCGTCCAACCCGCGCATCTATGGGCGCATGTACGGCACGTACATCTTCCCGCAGCACGCGATCGACTTCGCCCCGGCGGACTACCAGACGACCGACTGGTGGTATAATGCCGACAAGCAGGTTGGCTCCGGTCCGTGGGTCGTGGCCGACTACAAGCGTGATGAATATATCGAGCTTGCGCCCAACGAGTACTACTTCCAGGGCAAGCCGAAGCTCGACCGTCTGGTAAACCGCTACTTCCCGGATGAAACGGCTGCCGTCCTGGCGCTGGCCGCGGGTGAAATCGACTTCTCGTACGTCAGCCCGGACGTGCTTCCCACGCTCGATCCCGATACGTTCGAGATCTACGGCGGCAATTCGTATGTGTCGATCTTCTTCCACATCAACTACAACAACTCGCCGGAAGAATGGCAGGATCTGCGCGTGCGTCAGGCGTTCATGTACGCCATCGACCGTCAGGCCATCGCGGACGTCGTGCTCGAAGGTACCCACATGGTGCTGCCGTGCCTCGTCCCGATCGAAAGCGTTTACACCGACAACCTGAACGACTATGCCTATGATCCCGACAAGGCGAAGGCGCTGCTGGCCGAAGCCGGTGTCGATCCCGCCGACCTGGGCACGATCGACTGGGTCACGCACCCCGGTTACGCCAACCCGCTGATGAAGGATGCAGTTCAGGCGTCCCAGGCGTATCTGGCCGACATCGGCATCCAGGCCGAAATGCGCTACCTCGACCTGCCGACATGGCGTACCACCTATCTGGCCGAAGGGTACCAGATGGGCTTCCGTGGTCAGGCGTATGCCATCTTCAGCCCGCCGCTGGCCGCACTCTACACCAACGCAGGCGCGCAGGGTGGCGACATCAACGGATGGGACTATGCCGCGACCGGATTCGAGGACGTGGTGAATCAGGCCCTGACCGCACCGACGTTTGAAGAATACACCGCCAAGCTGGGCGAGCTGTGCCAGATGGAAAACGACCAACTGCCCTGGCTGCCCATGTGGGTCGGCGAGCGCTACGGTGCGCTGAACCAGCGCGTCAAAGACTTCTACTGGTATCCCGCCGGTGGTGGTGGCCCTTACGACGACCACTCCGAACTGTGGTACATCGAGGACTGAGCCTCACCGCATCATCTAGCGTACGAGGGGGCGGGCAGCCGCCCCCTTTTTAAGCGACGTCATCAATAGACTTTATTCCCCAATATTCGCCGAAGAGGTGTGTGAATGGGTGGGTATGTAATACGGCGTCTTTTGATCAGTATCCCTGTATTGTTTCTGGTCACATTTCTGGTTTTTACCCTGATCGAAATTGCGCCCGGCGATGTGGTTGACTACTTTATCTCGCCCGAGTCGATGCAGTACACGACCGAAGCGGACATCCAGCGGCTACGCGAGCGGACCGGCCTGGACCAGCCCTTCCTGGTGCGCTACGGCAACTGGCTGGGGCATCTGGCGCAGGGCGACCTGGGCTACAGCTTCGTGGAAAGCAAGCCCGTTAGCGACCTGATCGTCGAGCACATGAAAAACACGCTGCCGTTGATGGGCCTCGCGTGGGTTATGGGCATCGTGATCGGGATCACCCTCGGCGTGTTCGTGGGACTCCGCCAGTATTCCGTGTGGGATTTTTCGCTCACAGGATTCTCCTTTCTAGGGTTATCGATCCCGGCATTTATCTCCGGCATCCTCGGACTCTATATCTTTTCCGTGCGATTAGGCTGGTTCCCGGCGGGCGGGATGCGCACGGCAGGCGGTGAGGGGTCGGTGTGGGACTCGCTCTATCACCTCATTTTGCCCGCCTCGACGCTGGCGCTGATGGACATCGCGCGCAACATGCGTTACATGCGCTTCAGTATGCTGGAAGTGCTCAACCAAGACTACATCACCACCGCCCGCGCTAAGGGATTGCGCCCCCGCCTGATCAACTACCGGCACGCCATGCGCAACGCGCTGCTGCCCGTGGTGACGGTAGTGGGGCTGAGCCTGCCGCAGCTGGTCGCAGGCGCGGTGTTTATCGAGACGATCTACAGCTGGCGCGGCATGGGCACGCTGTATCTCAACGCGGTTTCGGGGCGCGACTATCCGGTGATTATGGGCGTCAACCTCGTCTTTGCCGTGATGGTGCTCGCCGCGAACCTGCTGACCGATATTGCCTATTCGATGGTTGACCCACGGGTCCGTTTTGAGGACTAGCACACGATGACCGAGCATATCGAATCCATGACCAATAATTCCGTCCCGGTCGTCAATCTCGAAGCCAACGCGCGCATCGAAACGCCCACGCAGATCGCGTGGCGGCGCTTCAGGCGTCACCGTCTGGCGTTCATCAGCCTGATCGTGCTGGTGATCATCACTGTGATGGCGATCGGCGCGCCGCTGTTCACCCAGTACAACCCGGACGAAATGAGTCTGCGTGACCGCGCGCTGGCTCCCAGCAGCACCCACTGGCTCGGCACGGATAATCTGGGCCGCGACATGTGGTCGCGCACGGTCTACGGCGGGCGCGTCTCGCTGGAAGTCGGGCTGGCGGCGGCAGGCATCTCGACCGTGATCGGCGTGATCCTGGGCGCCATTTCCGGCTACTATGGCCGCTGGGTCGATATGGTGATCATGCGCATCACCGATGTGGTGATGACCTTTCCGCCGATCATTATCATGCTGACGGTCGCTGCCATCGCCGGGACGGGGCTGCTGAACGTGATCCTGATCATCGGCGGGTTGCGCTGGCCCGCGACCACGCGCCTCGTACGCGGGCAGTACCTGTCGCTCAAGAATCAGGAATTTGTGCTGGCGGCGCGCACGATGGGCCTGCCGGACTGGATCATCATCACGCGGCACATCCTGCCGAGCGTGATGGCGCCCTTGATGGCAAACGTGACGTTTGCCGTCAGCGCAGCGATCTTGGCCGAAGCCGGGTTGAGCTTCCTGGGTATGGGCATCCCCCTGCCTACGCCGACCTGGGGCAACATCATGGAAAACGCGCGCAGCCTGACCATTTTGCAGGACAAACCCTGGATGTGGATGCCCGCCGCCGCCGCAACCCTGCTGACGGTGCTGTGCATCAACTTCGTGGGCGACGGCCTGCGTGACGCGCTCGATCCGCAGCAGCAGATGTCCTGACGCGGAGACAACCAGGCGATGAATCCCCTGCGGAGAGACCAGATCCGCGGCAACTGGGCCGCGCTCGTTCTGCCAATCGACGCCGACGACCGTATCGATTTCGCCCTTCTCGCGGACGAGATCGATACATTGACGGGGATGGGTGTCGATGGGCTGTACTCCAACGGAACGACGGCGGAATTCTACAACCAGACTGAAGCCGAGTTCGACGCCATCCACGCGCTGTTTGCGGAGAAATGCAGCGCGGCGGGTGTGCCCTTCCAGATCGGCGTCAGCCACATGAGTCCCATGATTTCGCTGGAGCGCCTGCACCGGGTGCGCGATCTGCATCCGGGCGCGGTGCAGGTGATTCTGCCGGACTGGTTCCCCCCTACCGGTGCAGAGGCCATCGCGTTTTTGCAGCGCATGGCGGATACCAGCGCGCCGGTGGGTCTGGTGCTCTACAACCCGCCGCACGCCAAATGTAGGCTCCAGCCGGAGGAAATCGGCAGGCTGGCCGCATCGATCCCGGCGCTGCTGGGCGTCAAAGTGGCGGGCGGTGACGCGGACTGGTACGCGCGTATGAAAGCCGCCGCGCCCGATCTCTCGCTGTTCGTGGCGGGGCATACGCTGGCGACCGGATGGAGCCTGGGCGCGCACGGAGCCTATTCCAATGTCGCGTGCCTGCATCCGCGCGCCGCGCAGCGCTGGACCGACCAGATGCGGACCGATCTACCCGCCGCGCTGGAACTGGAAACACGCATCCAGACCTTCATGCGCGAGCACATCCACCCCTACATCAACGAGCAAGGTTATTCCAATCAGGCCGTCGACAAGCTGCTGATGGCAGTTGGCGGTTGGTGCGACGTCGGCACGCGGCTGCGCTGGCCGTATCGCTGGATTCCGCTCAGTGAGGCCGACCGCCTGCGCCCCATCGCGCGTGACTTATTGCCTGAATTCTTCGTCTGAATCGAGAGCTTCTCATGCCGCCCAATATTCTTTTGATCCTGACCGACCAGCAGCGCACGGATACGCTCGGCTTTCGGGGGCAGGCACCCTGCCGCACGCCACATGTGGACCGGCTCGCCGCCGAGGGCATTTCGTTCGATCGCGCGATCTGCACCGCGCCGCTGTGCTCGCCGTCGCGCGCGTCGATCTTCTCCGCTCAGTACCCGCATCAGGTCGATATGATGACCAATCACGGCACGCTCAGCGTGCCGCCACACCTGACGGATCCGCTCAAAGCACGCGGCTACTATACGGCTTACGCGGGCAAGGCTCACCTCCAGCCGGAGGCGGAACCGGCCAATATCTTTGGCTCTAAAGAGGAACAGGAAGCGCGCTACAAGCTGGAAGGCTTCGAGTTCAAGCCGGAAAATGCGGACCGCGTAATCGCGCGCTGGTTCGACCGCGTGGCGGGCGAAAATCAGTCCGAGTACGTCGCGTGGTGCGAAGAAAACAGTAAGCCGAACGGCTTTCCTTATGCCGATCCGCGCCTGCGCACGCATCGACAGCCCGCCATGTCGATTCCCAAGACGGCGGTGATGGAGATGGATGTGCAGGACACCATCGACGGCTGGATCACCAACCATGCGCTGCGCTTCTTCGAGGAGCGCCCACGCGGGCAGCCGTTTTTCCTGGTGTGCAGCTACGTCGGCCCGCACCCGCCATTCAAGGTGCCGGAACCGTACTACAGCATGTACGACCCGGCGGACATTCTGGAGCCGCCCAACTTCCACGACGGGCCGAACAAGCCCCGCGCCAACGAGACCAGCTTCTACCACCAATTGTGGCTTGATCACGGCGACGACTGGGCCTCGTGGCAAAAGTCGATGGCGGTGTATTGGGGCTATTGCACGATGATCGACGATCAGGTCGGGTTGCTGCTGGGTGCGCTCGAAGCCGAGGGCGTGCTGGACGAGACGCTAGTGATCTTCGCCTCCGATCACGGCGAAATGCTGGGCAGTCACGGCCTGTGGCACAAGATGATGCCTTACGAAGAGGCGATCCGCGTGCCGCTGGTGATGCGCCTGCCGGGCACAATCCCGGCGGGCGTACGCAGCGACGCGGTGACGTCGCTGATCGACATCGCGCCGACGATCCTGTCGGTGTGCAGGGAAGCTGTGCCGCCGGAGTACGTTGGGCGCGATCTCTCGCCCGCGTTCGCGGACGGGGCGGAGTTCCAGGCCGATGCGTACCGCTTCGCAGAGCACAAGCCGCTCGGTGAGTGGCACGCCACGGTCGAGTTCCGGCTGGTGGTGGACGACCGCTACAAATACGTATGGAACCAGGGCGACCTGAACGAGCTGTACGATCTGCAAACCGATCCCTACGAGCTGGACAACCTGATCGACCGGCCCAAACACGCCGCGACTCAAACACGCTTGCGCGCGCGCCTCGCACAGTGGATGTACGACACGGACGATCCGTTGAGGGAGGCGTTCGAAAAGGAGGTCTCGTGAGCGCACCGAATATTCTGTACCTGCACTCGCACGACACCGGGCGCACCGTGCAGCCTTATGGTTACGCTGTGCCTACGCCGAGCATCCAGCGGCTGGCCGAAGAGGGCATGCTGTTCCGGCAGGCGTTTTGCGCCGCGCCGACCTGCTCTCCCAGCCGTGCCGCGCTGCTGACGGGGCAGAGTCCGCACAACTGCGGGCAGGTGGGGCTGGCGAACCTGGGCGTCAATCTGCGCGACACGCATAAACATGTGGCACATACGCTGCACGGCGTAGGCTACACCACGGCGCTGTTCGGCGTGCAGCACTTGCACGTCGATTCCACGCTGTTGGGCTACGATGTGATCGCGGAGGTGAAGAAAGACCCGAACCGGGCGCACCCTTCCGCCAAGTATCCCGCCGCGCAGACGACCGAAAACGCGATCCGTTTTCTCGAGGCGACCCCACCCCAGCCATTTTTCATGTCGGTCGGCTACTTCGAAACGCACCGGCCTTTTCCGCCCTCCGACAGCCCGGACGAAGAGAAGTACAGCCAGCCACCCGCCCCCCTGCCGGACGCGCCCGACGTACGCCGCGACATGGCCGGGTTCAAGGCCAGCGCGCGCATCCTGGACCGCAACATCGGCGCGGTGCTGGATGCGCTGGAGCGGACCGGGCTGGCGGAGAATACGCTGGTGATCTGCACCACCGATCACGGCCTCGCGTTCCCGTGGATGAAGTGCACGCTGACCGATCACGGCACGGGCGTCATGCTGATCCTGCGCGGGCCGGGAGGCTTCACGGACGGAAAAGTGTGCGACGCGCTGGTGTCGCACCTCGACCTGTACCCGACGATCTGCGAACTGGCAGGCATCCCCGCACCGGAGTGGACGCAGGGACGCTCACTGCTGCCGCTGGCGCGCGGCGAAGCGGACGCCATCCACGATGCGATCTTCTCGGAAATCAACTACCACGTCGCCTACGAGCCGCAGCGCGCCGTGCGCACCACGCGCTACAAGTACATCCGGCATTTTGGCGCACGTGATACCGTGTACGTCGCCAACACCGATTCCGGCCCTAGCAAATCGACGCTGCTGGCGGCGGGGTATGCCGATACGCCCATCGCGCACGAACAGCTTTACGACCTGACGTTCGATCCTCAGGAGCGCCGCAACCTCGCGGACAAGCCGGAGCTGTGGCCCGTGCTGGACGAGATGCGCGCGCGCCTGGACGCGTGGATGCAGCGAACGGACGATCCGCTGTTGGCGGGTGACGTACCGCTGCCGCCCGGCGCGGTAACCAGCCCACTCGACGAACCGGAAGCCGAGGATTGGAACCGGCGGCGTCCGCCGATCGCGTGGGATACGCGCATCCCGGTCGATAACCGCCGCGTATGAAAAGGAAATTATGAACCACACAATTGCGTTCCCGCCGGGCCTCAGCCGCTTCCAGCCCCTGCCGACCATCCTGTGTTACGACGACTTCGATCGCGGCACGAACGGCTGGGTAGACCTAAAGCCCAATTACCGTTTCGAAGGCTTCGAGCCGCGCAAAGGCCCGCTGGACCTGACGCGCTGGGGGCCAACGATGCTCAGCAGCGCGACCTTCGCCTTCCCCGGTACGCACGGCTCGATGGACGGCACGTACTCGCTCAAGCTGACCACGCGCCCCATCGCCAACCCGTACGAGCAGATCCCCGCGCCGGGCAGCCTGGGTCACGCTATCAAGCGCATGGCGATGCACCAGCCGCCGGGTCTACTCCAGTTCGAGATGTGGTACACCTACACGCCGGAACAGGATCGCATCGGCCTGGGCGAAAAAGACATCCGCGCGTTCGGTTTCCTGTTCGATTTGCAGGACGGCCAGTACCGCTACATGCCCGGCGTGCGCTACCTCAATGCGGTGAACGGCGAGCTGGTCCAGCGCTGGCAGTACTGCAACGCGGACGGCGTGACCGACGCCGAATGGGAATATGGCATGGAGGGCTGGTGCAAGCGCGGCATCGATCCGCAGTGGTTCGGGCGGCGCTACGCTGACGGGCACACCGACGGGTTCAAGGATGTGCCGGATGGCGCGCAGCACCTGTGCTACAACGAGAGCGACGATAAGATCAATTGGATGTACCTGCGCCTCACGGTTGACCTGGAAAAGCGCGCGTACGTCGAGATGCAGTCCGGTAACCGGGTGTTCGACCTGCGCGGCCTCAGTCCCACGCTCGTACCGGGGTACGCCAACATCGAGGGCCTGCTGAACCCGATGCTGTGGGTGGAAACCGACACGGATCGCCGCGTGTTCCTCTACGTGGATTCGGTCGTGATCTCGATGGGATCGGGGGAGAACGCGTGATGCGCCAGTTTCAGACAACGGTATTAGAGCGCAAGACAGCGATTCGCGGCGCGCATGCCACCGAGCCGTTCGAGGCAGGCTGGGCAAGCGAAGCGATCTACTTCGTCGAGGCGCACGAGCTGGCGGGCGGCACGCTGCGCGCCGTGGTGCAGATCTCGCCGGATGGCATCCGCTGGATCGACGAGGGATCTGCGTGCGAACTGGCTGAGCCGGGCCAGACATTCGTCCGCGTGGCGCACTTCGGCGGCTTTTTGCGGCTGGCGCTCAACGCGCCGGAGAACGGCGATGGCGACACTACCGCCCTCGTTACGGTCCATCTGGCGCTGAAGTCGTGATGCGCGGCGGTTATTGAGGTTCGGGCGCCTCGGTGGTGGCACGCGCGCGGATGCTGATGCGCAAGCCCTCGTACGTGCCCACCAGTTCCCGCTTGGCGGCTTCGGGATCGCCGCGCTTGACGGCATCAATCACCGCACGGTGGCGGTGGACGTTTTCGAGCTTACGTTCAGGCGTGGGCGGATCCTGCTTGAAGGTGCGGAACGCGATCCAGAACACTTCGAACAGCTTGAGCATCGTTTCGTTGCCCAGCGCGCCGTAGAGCGTGCGGTGAAAGTCGGCATCGATCAGCGCGTCGTCGAAGTTACCCGCACGGATCTGCGCTTCCCACCGGGCGATCAGGTCTTCCAGGCGAGCGATCGTCTCAGCATCGATGATCTGGACGACATCGACCATCACGGCGGATTCGAGCCACATGCGGATATCGAGCAGTTCGGCCAGCGACTTCGTGTTGAACTTCAGCCCATATTCGAGCGTCTCGAGCACGGGGTCCAGGTTCCATTCGCGCACGAACAGGCCGTTGCCATGCCGGGCCTCGATGATGCCCAGCGATTGCAGCGCCTTGACCGCCTCGCGCACGGAACTGCGCCCCACACCGAGGTCTTCCGCCAGCTGGTTCTCGGATGGCAGCGCATCGCCCGCTTGCAGCTTCTGCGTAATGATAAAGTCCTTGATGTAATCGCGGACGGACTGGCTGAGTGCGGGACCGCGCAGCTTGTGAACCATGAGAAATTCCTCAGATATCCGATGATAACTGACATCTTAGCCTGAGTGTAAGTTTGTGTCAAACCCGACTTGACACACCTGACAGGGCCGCCTACAATCATATCAGACATCAGATATCCTATAAAATACCGATCATGTTCAAAAGTACTGTTTTTGCCCCCTACTCCGCATTACCCGATCCGGCGGCGTTGTCTCATGCGCCCACCCACTCCCGGACTGGTTCGTCACTGATGTGTATCCCAATCTGCCGCATCCTTCGGAGGCCCCATGGCGTCGCCTAATCTGCTCGTGATGCTGACCGACCAACAGCGCATCGATACCGTGGGCGCGTACGGCAGCCCCGTCTGCCAGACGCCCACTCTCGATCGCTTCGCGCAGACGGCGGCGGTCTTCGACCAGGCGTATACGGTCTGCGCGCTGTGCAGCCCGGCGCGCGCCTCGATCTACACCGGCCTGTATCCGCACCATCACGGCATGGAGCGCAACGAGATCGAGTTCCGCGACGACGCGCGGCTCGTCTCACAGGATCTGATCGATGCGGGCTACCGCTGCGGCTTCGTCGGCAAGTGGCACTGCGGCGTCGAAAAGCTCCCGCGCGATTTCGGCTTCGAGGGCATGAGCGTGCCCGGCTACGGCAACGCGCGCAAGACGCCCGAATATCGCGCCTACCTGGAGCGCACCGGCCTCGAACCGGCGACGGTCGAGACGGAGGGCGCGGGTTGGGCCAATAACACCGTGCTGATGGGCAAAATGAGCGGTCCCGTTGAGGCGTCCGTGCCGTACTTCCTGGCGGAAGAGGCGATTGCCACCCTGCGCCGCTACCACGACGCGGGCCAGCCGTTTCTGCTGTTCCTGAACTTCTGGGGGCCGCACGCACCTTACCTGCCCTCCGAGCCGTACGCGTCGATGTACGATCCGGCAGCGATCCCGCCCTGGCCGAACTTCGAGGATACGTACGAGGGCAAGCCTGTCGCGCACCGCCGCTACCGGGATTCGTTCTACGGCGAGGGCAACCCGGTCCGCTCGTGGGACGAGTGGGCGAAGTGGGTCGCACGCTATTACGGCTTCATGACGCAGATCGATGCGCAGATGGGCCGCGTGCTCGACGCGTTGGACGAACTGGTGCTGGCCGACAGCACCGCCGTGATTGCCAGCACGGATCACGGCGAGCATGCAGGCGCGCACGGCGGCGTGCACGACAAAGAAATGCTGATGTACCAGGAGACGTATCACATCCCCTTCATGCTGCGCCTGCCAGGGCAAAAAGAAGGGACGCGCGTCGCGCAGCCGGTGAGCAACCTAGACATCACGCCGACGCTGCTGGATCTGGCGGGCGTCGAGCCACAGCGTCCACTGGACGGGCGCAGTCTCGCGCCGCTGGCGCGCGGCGAGGATCAGCCGGAGCGCGGTGACACGGTGCTGTGCGTGTTCAACGGCCATCACATTCTGTACCAATCGCGCATGGTCACCAACGGCGCGCTGAAATACATCTTCAACCCCACCGACCGCGACGAGCTGTACGACCTGAATACAGATCCGTGGGAGCTGTGCAACCTGATCGACGATCCGGCCTATGTGGAAGCGCTTAAGGCGCTGCGCGTGCGGATGGAAGCGCACCTGCGCGAAGCGGGTGACGATCTCGTGCACATCTATTTCCAAAACCTGTTTGCACCGCGCCAACCGGCCACGCCGGAGCACTTCACGCCGTACCGCGACTGAGCGGCACAGGGGGATAGCATAATGCCAGAGACGTATACCGCCCCAGTCACGCGGCTGTGGGACTCGGACGTGCTCGTGGTGGGCGGTGGCCCCGCCGGAGTGATCGCGGCTGCGGCGGCGGCGCGCAGCGGCGCATCCGTGACGCTGATCGAGCGTTACGGCTTTTTGGGCGGCAACAGCACCCAGATTCTCGATCGCTTCTGCGGCTTCTTCACGCCCGGTCCCGATCCGCAAAAGGTTGTGGGCGGCCTGCCGGACGAGGTAATCGACGCGCTGTTCCAGCGTCACGCCGCCAGCTACCACATGTGCCCCTACAGCGACGCGCAGTTGATCACCTACAATCCTGACGTGCTCAAAGTGATCTGGGAGCGGCTGGCGCTGGATGCGGGCGTGCGGCTGCTGGGCCACGTCCAGGTGATCGACGTGCTGCGCGACGGCGACCGCGTGACGGGCGTGATCGGCGCGGGTAAAAGCGGCCTGATCAGCCTCGGCGCGGCAGTGATCGTCGATGCCTCCGGTGACGCGGACGTAGCATTCCGCACGGGCGTGCCTTGCGAGGGCGCGGAGACGGGCGTGCTCCAGGCGCTGACCACCACCTTCCGGCTGATCAACGTCGATACGGACCGCGCGGGGCAGGTTGCGCCCGGCACGCTGCACGCGATGATGGTCGAAGCGGACGCGCGCGGCGACTACGACCTGCCGCGCCACCAGGGCAGCGCCAGCCTGACATGTATGCCGGGCGTGGTCGCCACTAACATGACGAAAGTGATCGACGTGGACGTAACCGATCCCTGCCAGATGTCCGCCGCGGAGATCGAAGGGCGGCGGCAGGCGATGGAATACGCCCGCTTCCTGGTCGAGCAGGTGCCGGGATACGAGCACGCCGTGCTCGGCGGGCTGAGCACACAGATCGGAATCCGTGAAAGTCGCCGCATCCGGGGGCAGTACCGGCTGACGCGCGACGATATTGTGACCGGGCGGGCCTTCGAGGACGCCATCGCGCGCTGCGCGTGGCCGATCGAGGATCATCACGCCCGCCCGGATACACGCTGGGAGCGTGTCGCGCAGGGCGGCACGTTCGATATCCCCTACCGCTGCCTCGTGCCGCAGGCCGTCGAGGGGCTGCTGGTGGCCGGGCGCTGCCTGTCGGCGGACCACGACGCGCACGCCTCCGTGCGGGTCATGGCGCAGTGCATGGCGATGGGACAGGCTGCCGGGGTCGGTGCGGCACTGGCCGCGCAGCGCGGCGTTTCTCCCGGCGATGTGCCGGTGCGCGAGGTGCAGGATCGCATCCGCGCATGGGGCGCATTGATCTGACGGATCGCCAGCCCGCGTAATTGACTTCCGCTGGCGGTTGATCTACAATGACTGTATTAAGATATCAGACATCTGAACTCACTTTAGTGGAGAATTAGTTTTATGCTCGAACACCTCTCGTGGGATGCCCCTATTATTGCGGATGTTGAGGTTCTCGTGTGCGGCGGCGGCCCCGCCGGGCTTGGCGCAGCGTTGGCATCAGCGCGCCAGGGCGCGCACACGATGCTCATCGAGCAGCAGGGCTGTTTGGGCGGCGTCGCCACCAGCAGCCTGATCGGCACGTGGTTCGGCAGCTACTCGCGCGATGGCCGCTACCCGGTGATCGAGGGCGTCTTCAAGGAAATCGTGGACCGGCTGGTGGCCGAAGGCTCGGCCAAACCCCCGACCAACGACCTCGATGGCGGATCGGCCTACAGTGGCTATGCGCCGTGGCATCGCGGCACCGTGCCCTTCGAGTTCGAAGCGGCCAAGCGACTGTTCGACTGCATGGCCCAGGAAGCCGGAATCACACTGCGCTTCTTCACTACGGCGTTGTACCCCAAGATCGAAGACGAACGCATCACGGGCATGTTCGTCGCGTCGAAGGCCGGAATCGAGTTCATCCGCGCGCAGACGGTGATCGACGCCACCGGCGACGCGGACGTCGCGTTCCGCGCGGGATGCCCGATGCTGATCGGCCTGGAGGAAGAGGGCCACCGGGGCTGGATGTCGCCCGGCGCGATGTCGTTCGTACTGGAAGAAGTGGACGCACAGGCCTACGGCGATTACTGCCGGGCCGGGGATTACCGCTTCCGCGACATGATCAAGCACCTGCGCGAAATTGGCGAATGGCCCTACACCGACGACATTTTCATTGCGTTCGAACTGCCCAACCCCAAACAGTATTACGTCAAGGTCAGCCCGACCACGCACGAGCAGGGCTTCGACGGCACCGACCCCGACGTGCTGACGCTTGGCATGACCAGAGGCCGCCAGGAAGTCCACCGACTGCTGACCGTCCTGCGTAAGTACTTCCCCGGCTTCGCCCATGCGCGCCTGTCGCAGACCGCGCCGGTGATCGGCGTGCGCAATACGCGGCGCATCATCGGTGAGTATCAGGTTGCCACCAGCGACGTGCGCGACGGGCGTCACTTCGCGGACACCATCGCCCTGACCGGCTATCACTGGGATATGGCGACGCCCGGCACAGAGCAGCGCCTGCTGCACAAAGTCGAGATCGCCCTGCCCTACGCCGAAATCCCCTACGGCTGCATCATCCCCAAGACGGTCGACAACTTGCTGGCCCCGGGCCGCGCGATCTCGGCGGAATGGGACGTGCTGGGACCGTTCCGCATCATGCCCGCCGCGTTTGCGATGGGCCAGGGTGCAGGCACGGCGGCGGCGATGGCGGCGCACAGCGGCATCGCCATGCGCGACGTGGACGTTCCGGCGCTGCGCGAGCGGTTGCGCGCCCAAGGCGCGATCGTGGACGGGCCGGAAGGCTAGGAACGAACGATGTCCCCCCAACTTCCAAATCTGGTTGTCATCACCTGTCACGACCTGGGCGCCACTCTCGGCTGCTACGGCAAACCGATCCATACGCCAAACCTGGACGCCATCGCCGGACAGGGCGTGCTGCTCGAAAATCACTTCGCGCCCGCGTCGATCTGCTCCCCGGCACGCGGATCGCTGTGGACCGGCTGTTATCCGCACACACACGGCCTGATGGGCCTGATGCCGCGCGGTTGGGAAGTGGACGCGGATCGCTGCCCGCCGCTGCCCATGCTGCTCAAGGACGCGGGCTACGAAAGCCACCTATTCGGCGTGCAGCACGAACATTGGGATCCCGCCCGTCTGGGCTATGACGCCATCCACAAGCTGCCGTCCGAGTTCTGCGACGACGTGACACCCGCCGTGGTGGACTGGCTGCGCGCGCATGCGGACGGCGAGACGCCATTCCTGGCGACGGTTGGCTTCTTCGACCCGCACCGCATCGGTCTCGCCAGCCAGGGCTACCGCCCCGACCTGCTCAACCAGCCGCCGTCGCACTTCTGGCGCGACGTGTACACCAGAGTCGATCCCGATACGGTCGAGGTGCCGCCGTTCCTGCTCGATACGCCCGTGCAGCGCGCGGAGCTGGCCGACTTTTACGCCGCGATCGAGTTCGTCGATCAGCAGATCGGCGCAATCATGCGCACGCTGGACGAAACCGGGCTGGCCGATAACACGCTGCTGATGTTCGTCATCGATCACGGCGCGTCGTTCCTGCACGCCAAGGGCACGCTGTACGACGGCGGCACGAAGGTCGCGTGCATGCTGCGCTGGCCGGGTGTGATCCCGGCGGGGCAGCGTGTGACGGGGCTGACCAGCCACGTGGACATCGTGCCAAGCCTGCTGGATCTGCTCGGTTTGCCGATTCCGGCGCATGTCGAAGGGCAGAGCCTCGCGGACGTGCTGCGCGGCAGCGACAGCGTCACGCGCGATTACGTCTATGCCGAAAAGAACTACACGCAGTACTTCGACCCGCAGCGCATGGTGCGCTCGGAGCGGTTCAAGTACATCCGGCGTGGGATTCGCAGCTCGATCTTCGACTTCGTGCTGACCGAGCTGGAAATGAGCGCGCCGAGCTTCCGCAACAACAAGGACGTGTTCGGATTTTACTCCTGCGCGCGGCGCACCGAGGAACTCTACGATCTCGACGCGGACCCCGCCGAACTGCACAACCTGGCCGAAGATCCGGCCTACGCGGACACGCTGAACGCCCTGCGTGCCGCGCTGGATCGCCACCTGGATGCCACCGCCGACCCGTTCCGCGACCTGCGCATCACGCCGCAGATGCCTGCGGACGTCTATGCCGAAATGAAGCGGGCGAGGTAGGCTGCGATGAACTCACGCGAGCGTATCAAGACATCGCTGGCGTTCCGGGAACCGGACCGCATCGGCAAGGGGGACGCCTATTGGGAAGATACGCTCACCCGCTGGTACGACGAAGGACTGCCGCACGACGCCGATGTGAAGGGCGTCTTCGGGTTTGACATCGAGCCGATCTTCATGGACGCCTCGCTGCGACTGCCGGAAACGCTGCTCGAAGACACCGACGAATACACCATCCGCCAGGACAAGATCGGCTACACGGCCAAGCAGTGGAAAGGCCGTTCCGGGGCGCTGGGCTACCTGGACCACATGATCAAGACGCGCGAGGATTGGGATCGCCTCAAGAGCCGCCTCGCAGTGGACTTTGGCGGCACGAGCCGCATTCACACCGTCTCGTACTTCGAGCCGTTCGTGCCGTACCCCACCTGGGCGGAGATGGGCGCGACCTTCCGCGATTTACTCGCCAAAGAGCGCTACTTGCTGCTGCACGTCTACGGCCCGTGGGAAGCGACGTGGCGCAAGCACGGCTTCGACACGTCCCTGATGACGCTGGCGCTGGAGCCTGAGTTCATCGCGGACATGTGCGAAACGCACGTCGATCTGGTGATCGCCACGCTCGACCGCGCGCGGGAAGAGGGCATCGTGCCGGACGGCCTGTTTATGGTCGAAGACCTGGGCATGAGCACCGGGATGATGTTTTCACCGCGCATGTACGCGCAGGTGATCTACCCCGCACACAAACGCCTGGGCGACGCGCTGCACGCGCGCGGCATCGACTATTTCATGCACAGCGACGGCGACATCCGCACGGTAATCCCGCGCCTGATCGAGGCGGGCGTGCAGGTGCTCCAGCCGCTGGAAGCCAAGAGCCGCATGGACGTGCGGACGCTCAAGGCGGAGTACGGGCGCGATCTGGTGTTCTTCGGCAACATCGACGTGCGCAAGATGTCCGCGTCGAAGGCCGAGCTTGAAGAAGAAGTGCGTACCAAGCTGGCTGCGGTGATGCCGGGCGGCGGGTATATCTACCACTCCGATCACTCGGTGCCGCCGACCGTTAGTTTTGAAAACTACTGTTTCCTGATGGATCTCTTAAGTCGATACGGTTCTTACTGACCGTTGGAGGACAATACAACGATGCATCAATTTTCAGGTACGTGGCCCGCGCTCGTAACGCCGTATACGGCGGATAATGCAATCAACGTCGATACGGTGGTCAAGCTCGTGTCCTACCACCTGGAGAAAAACGTCGGCGGCTTTTATGTCTGCGGCAGCACGGGCAGCGGCGTGTACCAATCCGTGGCCGAGCGCAAGCTGATGGCCGAAACGGCACTGAAGACGGTCGCCGGACGTGTGCCGGTCGTGGTGCACGTTGGTGCGGTGGCGCTGGTGGACGCGATCGATCTCGCGCGGCACGCCCAGGAACACGGCGCGGCAGCGTTCAGCAGCATCATCCCGCCGCTGTATCCCCACATGAGCGACGTGCTCGACTATTACGAAGCACTGGCAAGCGCCGTGCCCGATTTTTCATTTTTTCCCTATCTGGCCCGGCCCGAAGTCAACGCGCTCGATCTGGTTCGCAAGCTGATCCACCTGCCCAACGTGGTCGGGACCAAATACACCGGGCCGAACATGTACGAATTCAAGCAGATCGCATCCCTGCGCGACGAGAACTGGTCAGTCTTTTCGGGCATGGACGAGCAGAGCATCTTCGCGGCGATGAGCGGTTCGTGCGGGCACATCGGCTCCACGCTGAACTTCATGCCGGGCGCATACGCCAGGATTCGCGCGCACGTCCTCGCCGGGGAACATGACTCCGCGCTGAGCTTGCAGCAGCAGGCCAACGCCGTGACGCGCGTGCTGCTCAACCACGACTTCGGCGGCACACTGTACGAGACGATGAGCATCCTCGGCTTCGACTGCGGCACCCCGCGCCTGCCATGGCATCCGCTCTCGGCGGAGGACAAGGAAACTTTCCGCACGGAACTCGAAGCGGCGGGATTCTGGGACGTGGCGAAGATGTAGCGACGGCCTGCAAGCGACCCTGCACGCGTTTGGACTGAACGAGGACTATCACGCATGAAAGTTGCCGCACTCACCTACCAACAGCGCCTCGACGCGCTGCGCGCCACCAAAATGGCCCAGACCCGCGAGAAGCAGGCCGTGCTGGGCGCGATGGACCACGACGACTGGGCCATCGTGCTGCCGCCGCCGGAACTGCGCGAGGTGGTGGACGCGATCAGCGGGTCCGGCGAGCCGATCAAGGACTGCATCTTCAAGGGCTGGCAGCCCAAGGCGAACCACCCGTCCGGCGGGATGTTCGGCCCGCGCGCCGTGGGCGATAACTACCGCGACTTTCTGGAACGTCACCCGGTCTATATCGATCCCATGAGTTCGCTGGCCGGGGCGTATATGTTCAACTTCATGTCGTACCGCAAGCCGTACTGGAATCCCGACTTCGACTTCAGCGACCTCGTGCCGGAGCAGGAAAAGTACAAACTGATCCACGGCATCGGCGGCAGCCAGCACTTTTGCCAGGACCTGCAAATCGGGCTGGACCTGGGCTGGCAGGGCCTGCTGGAAAAGATCCGCGCCTATCGCAAGCAGAACTACCCGCACGGCCACGACTTCTATCATGGCATCGGGCAGGTGGTGCATGGCGTCCAGAACTGGATCGGACGCCACGCCGAGGCCGCCCGCGCGATGGCCGCGCAGGAATCCGACCCGGCGCTGCGGCAGAATCTCGACGAGCTGGCCGCGATCAACGCCTACCTCGTGACCGAACCGCCGCGCACCTTCCGCGAGGCGTGCCAGTGGATTCTGTGGTACCAGATGACAGCGCGCATGTACAACGGCAGCGGATCGCTGGGGCGGCTCGACGTGCTGCTGCTGCCGTACTACGAGCGCGACACGGCGGCGGGCCTGCTCACCGACGAGGAAGCGATCTTTCACGTCGCGTGCCTGCTGCTGCGCGACACGGCCTATCTTCAGCTCGGCGGGCTGGACGCAAACGGCCACGACGTGACAAATCACCTGTCGTACCTGATCCTCGAAGCGGGCCACCGGCTGCGCATCCCGGCCAACATCGGCGTGAGCGTGGGCGCGGGCGTCGATCCGGCGCTGCTCCAGCGCGCGGTCGAGATCATCGTGCAAGACAAGCAGGGCTACCCCAAGTTCCTGGGCACGGATCAGGTGGTCGAGGGCACGGCGAAAAACGACGTTCCGCTGAAAGCTGCACGCCAGCGCGTCTACTCCGGCTGTCACTGGTCGGCCATTCCGGGGCGCGAATATGGCCTGATGGACATCGTGAAGATCAACTTTGGCACCGTATTCGACGTCGCCCTGCGCGACATGCTGGCCGATAGAGACGCGTCGCCGTCGATGGATGCGCTGTGGGATCGCTTCGCGTACCATCTGGGGCGCGCCGTGGACGTGGTAGCTCAGGGGCTGGACGTGCACATGGCGCACATGCACGAGGTCTTCCCCGAACTTGTGCTCGACCTGTGCTGCTACGGCCCGGTCGAAAAGGGCCTCGACGCATCGCACGGCGGCGTGGAATTTTACCTGCTGGGTGTGGATGGGGCGGCACTGGCGACCGTCGCGGACTCCTTCGCGGCCATCGAGCAGCGCGTCATGCAGGAAGGCCGCATGAGCTGGAACGACCTGCTGCGCCACCTGGACGAAAACTGGTCCGGGCCGGATGGCGAGCGCGCCCGGCTGATGATGCGCGGCGTGCCGCGCTTCGGCCACGGCAACACGGCGGCGGACGGGTACGCGCGGCGCATCAGCAATACGTTCAGTGCATTGGTCCACGCCAAGCCCACGCCGGACGGCTTCCGTATGGTCCCCGGCATTTTCTCCTGGGCGCTTACGCTGTCCATGGGGCGCGTGCTGGGCGCGACGCCCAACGGTCGCCGTGCAGGCGAGCCAATCTCACATGGCGCGAATCCGCATCCCGGGTTCCGCAAAGACGGCGCGCCAACCGCGCTGGCGGTCGCCGTGGCAAGCGTGCAGCCCGGCTATGGCAACACCGCGCCGCTGCAAATCGACCTCGAACCGTCCATCGCGCAGGACGATCTCGCGCAGGCGCAGATCGCCAGCCTGATCCGCACGCATTTCGACCTGGGCGGAACGCAAATCAACATGAATGTGCTGGACACGCAAACCCTGCTCGAAGCGTACGAGGATCCGTCGAAGTATCCCGATCTCGTCGTGCGCGTGACAGGCTTCAGCGCCTATTTTGCCAGCCTGTCGCCGGAGTTCCGCAAAATGGTGGTGGATCGGGTGCTCGCCGCCGAAAAAGCCTGAACGAACTGACGCTCTGGTTGGGGCGATGCTGCCCCGTGCCCAGCACGTCACGATCGGGAGCGAAGACTACTTTGCTCCCGATTTTTTCATGAATGCCCGCGTATCACACGCCCGCCGGGGCATCGTAACCGGTCATGGAAATTCAAGCTGTGACCCCGTTCGGAGCGTGACAAAACCCCGGACATGGGAGATTCCTACTATTGCCGGGATCAGCCGGGGCTCGTATAGTGAGGTCGAAATGTTAAGAATGTAAAGACAACGGAGACCATCCCGATATGGGGCGCAGATAGTCGCCATGCGGGGAAAAGGTTCACAGGCAATGACCTACTTAAACTTCCTGACCACAACCGCATAAGCATGTAATCACCGGTCCCGTTTGCGGACCAAACCGGGGCGCTGCGTCAGTTCCTCTGCTGAAAGATCAGGCAGCGTCACACGGATTCAACTCACTTCCGACCAAAATAACCCAGGAGGCTCAGCCGCAGATAGGCCTATCTCAGTGCAAGCCCTGGCTATTTGACGGGCACACTGTAGAGGAACCCAAAACCGCATGGGGCTGCTTAGCCGGCCCGCGCGCCGTGCGGAAAACGCCTAATGCACCAGCCTGACGCAGATAGTCGTTGGAGGGGGGCTGCACAGGCGGACGCGATGCGCCCGAACTTCGGGCGAACTGATGACGGCACTGCCGACAGAATTCGCGAGCACGCGCTGAAGGAGCCGGAATGCTTAGCCTACGTCGTACCGTAATTTACCTGTTGATACTTTGCGCGGTGATCCTGGCCGCGTTTAGCCGGTGGTTGGCCGCCAGCGCCGAGGAAATGACCGAACAGGTCACAGGCGCGCCCAATGACCAGAAGTTTGTCTACGCCGCCCTGGCGACCTGTATTCTGCTGCTGGGATTGATCGGCATACGCATCGTTGTCGCCCGCCTCGACCGCGTGCTGGATCGCTGGCACGTGCCCATGCACCAGGCGCTGCGCATTCAGCGCCTGGAAGTCGCCTCGCCCAATCAGATTCGCAGCGCCATGCATCACAGCCTGCACTCAATGCGCTTTTTGGGCAGCGTGGTGATCGCCGGGATTTACCTCTCGCGCATTCTGGTGCTGTTCCCCGAAGCGGAACCGCTGGCGCTCGAACTGCAAGCGCTGATCCGCATGCCGCTGGAGAAGATCTGGCAGGCGTTCGTCGCTTATCTGCCCAATCTGTTCGAAATCATCGTCATTCTGGTCGTGACACGCTACCTGCTCAAGCTGGTGCACCTGTTCTTCCACGCGCTTGGCATGGGGATCATCGTCGTGCGCGGGTTCTACCCGGACTGGGCCGAGCCGACCTACAAGATCGTGCGGATTCTGGCGGTGGTGTTCGTCGGGTTCATCATCATGCCGCTGCTGCCCGGCTCCGACTCGCAGTTCTTCGAGGAAATCTCGTTTTTCCTGGGACTGCTGGTGTCTCTCGGCTCGACGTCTGCCATCAAGAATATGACCGCTGGCATGGTGCTGACCTATACGCGCTCCTTCCAGATCGGTGACCGCATCTGCGTCAACGGGTCGGTGGGCGACGTGCTGGAAAAAAGCCTGTTCGTGACGCGCATCCAGACCATCAAAAACGAGCAGATCGCGATCCCGAACAGCCTGGTGCTGGACAACGAGATCATCAATTACGCGACGATGGCCGAGACGGACGGGCTGATCCTACACACCTCGATCACCATCGGCTACGACGTGGACTGGCGCCAGGTGCACGAACTGATGATCGCGGCGGCGCTGCAGACCGAGCACATCCACGAAGATCCGGAGCCGTTCGTGCTGCAAACCAGCCTGGATGATTACTACGTGTCCTATCAGGTGAATGCCTACACCGACCGGCCCGACTGCATGGCGACGATCTACTCCGAGATGCACCAGAACATCCTCGACGCCTTCCACGATGCGGGCGTAGAGATCATGTCACCGGCCTACACCGCACTGCGAAACGGGAACGATCCGGCCATCCCGAAGATCCGCCGCGCCAACGAACTACCCCACACAACGCCGCGCCGTCCATCCCGCCCGCCGCAAAGCCAGCCGGTCAGCCTGCCCATGCGCGAGCACGCAGGCGCTGCCCGATAGCTATAGACACAAAGGGATCTTCGAGGACATGGCGATCCTCGAAGATCCCTTCACGCTCACGGGATGTTTACCTCGGCTAATTTGATGCGGCAGTTTCGGTCGCAGCCTCGGTTGCACCGGCAGATGGCCCGCCGAAGATGGCTTCCAACTGCGGCAGGACGGCATCCAGCGCAAACGGCAGGCTCAAGGGAGAACTGAAGCCCAGCGCGTTTTCCGACTGTTCGTCGAGGTAGATTACGCGCCCTTCCTTCACCGCGTCGAGCTGGCCGAACAGCGGATCGGCTTCCAGAGCTTCGCGCCCGCCCTCGATGAACTGCAGGTTGAGGATCGCGATCAGATCCTGGTCGAGCAGGTCAATTCGCTCCGTGCTGAGATTCGAGTAAAACGAGTCGCCCGCAACTTCCAGCAGTTCGTCGGGCATCACGAAGCCCAGATCGGTGAAGAAGCGGCCCCGGCTGTCTTCCGCCGTGTAAAAGCCATAGGTCCCGTCATAGTAGTAGGCGACGGCGACGGTCTTGCCTTCAAAGTCGGGATTGTTGGCGCGGGCGTCCTCGAACAGCCCATCGACGTTCGCCACAATCTCTTCCGCTTCCGCGCTCTTGCCCACCGCCTGCCCGATCTCCAGCGTGACTTCCTGCCAGGGCATGCCGAAGTCGATGTAGTCGTCGGTCTGCGCGATGGTCGGCGCGATCTGCGACAGGGTGTCGTACTCGTCCTGCGTGATGCCGGACGTCACCGCGCTGATGAGGTCGGGCTTCAGCGCCAGGATCGCCTCGTAGTCCAGGCCGCCAAACGGCATGTTGAGCACGACGGGCTGATCCCCCTCGACGTAGTCCTCCGCCCAGGGGAAGATGGCGTTGTCTTCGTCACCATACCAGTAGCGCACCGCGACCGGAGTTACGCCGAGTGCCAGCAGGAAGTCCTGTTCGGTATAGCCGATTGCTACCACACGCTGCGGCGCTTCGGTGATCGTCGTGCTGCCGAACTTGTGCTCGATCGTGACCGGGAACGGATCGTCGTCCTGAGCGTGGCTCGGCACGGCGGCAAAGCCCAACACCAGGGCGAGCACCACCAAAATCAAAACGGCTTTCTTCATTTGACTGCACCTTTCGGGTACGGCTGGCCGCGGCCAGTGTCATCAATACAAAAGGGTCTCACACAAGCACACCCACAGGCTCTTTCACCCGTCCGTTCGAGCGCGGCACGGCTTGATGACGCCGCTTGTGGTGGCCGCGTCGCCCGATCGGCACGCACATCGGCGTGCCGGTGACGGGATCGGGAATCACTTCCGACTTCAGCCCGAACACCTGCAAGATGTTCTCCGGCGTCATGACGTCCTCCGGCTCGCCCTGCGCCACGATCTGCCCACCGCGCATGGCGACGATGGTGTCGGCATAGCGCGCGGCCTGGTTCAAATCGTGCAGCACTATCACGATGGTGCTGCCCTCGGCGTTGAGGTCGTCCAGCAGGTCGAGCACGTCCATCTGGTATGCCAGATCGAGGTACGTCGTCGGCTCGTCGAGCAGCAGCACTTCGGTTTGTTGGGCCAGCGCCATCGCAATCCAGGCCCGCTGGCGCTGCCCGCCGCTGAGCGTATCGACCGGGCGATCCGCGAACATCGACAGGTTGGTCGTGTCCAGCGCGTCCTGCACAATCCGCTCGTCCTCCGCGCTCCATTGCTGGAACCAGTTCTGGTGAGGGTAGCGCCCCTGGGCCACCAGCTCATGCACGGTCAACCCGTCCGGCGCGGTCGGCGACTGCGGCAATATGCCGAGCTGCCGGGCGAGATCGCGTGCCTTCATGGCGTGGATGTCGCGCCCGCTGAGGTAAACGCCGCCCGACGCGGGCTTGAGCAGCCTCGACAGGCCGCGCAGCAGCGTCGATTTGCCGCAGCCGTTCGGCCCCACCAGCGCCGTGATCGTGCCCTGCCGGATGCGCAGGTTAAGTTCATGCACGACGACTGCGCCGCCGTCGTAGGACAGTGACAGGTTGTCGGTGTGGAGTAGTTCGGTCACAAATCCCCCTATCCGCGGGAGCGGTACAACAGAAACATGAAATACGGCGCGCCGATCAGCGCGGTGACGATGCCGATGGGCAGTTCGGAGGGTGCGATCACCCACCGCCCGATCAGGTCCGCGAGCACCAGCAGTGCGCCACCAAACAGCGCCGCCACAGGCAGTAGCCCCTCGTGCGACGGCCCGACGAGCCGCCGTGTGACGTGTGGCGCGACCAACCCCACGAAACCGATCGTCCCAGCCACCGCGACGGCAGCGGCGGCCAGCGCGGAACTGATCACCAGCAGCGCCACGCGCTGCATCTCGACGCGCGTGCCCAGTCCACGCGCGATCTCATCGCCCAGGGACAGGGCGTTAAGCTGGCGCGCCGCCAACAACGCGACCGGCAGCAGCACCAGCAGCCACGTGCCCAACGCGCGGACATGCGACCAGTTGCGCCCATAAACGCTACCCGTCAGCCAGACGTATGCCTGCTGCACATCGGTGATGTCGCCAAAAACCAGCATGAACGAGGTCAGCGCGCCGAGCACCGACGCCAGCGCCACGCCAATGAGGATCAGGCGCACGGGCGTGCTGCCGCCGTTTTTCCACGAGAGCACGTAGATCGCCATCGACGTCAGCAGCGCGCCGCCAAACGCAGCCCACGGCAGCAGTGACAGCGGCACGTCGCGGAACCAGACGATCAGCGCGACCGCCGCCAGCCCTGCCCCGGCGCTGACGCCCAAAATGCCCGGCTCCGCCAGCGGATTGCGCGTGATGCTCTGCATGATCGTGCCGGATGTCGCCAGCGCCGCGCCGACCAGGAACGCGGTCAGAATGCGCGGCAGGCGGAACGTGTCCACAACGAGGTGATCATTGGCGTAATCAGGGTGATCGTGCGGCAGCGTACCGGTCAGCGTGCGCAGCACGTCCCACGGCGAGATGTCGTATTCGCCGTAGCTGATGCTGAACACCAGCACGACGAACGTCAGCGCCAGGATGACCAGCGCAACGCCCGGCACGCGCCGGTCGAGCTTAAACGACAGCCGCAGCCGCCGCGAGCGCAGCGCAATCCAGCCGGGTTTGGTGCTTGAATGGGCGGCCATCAGCGACGCACCTTCCACCGCGCCAGAAAGATGAAGAACGGCGCGCCGAGCACGGCCATCATGATACCAACGGGCAGTTCCTGGGGCCGCAGCACAAGCCGCGCCGCGACGTCCGCCACGGTGATCAGGATGCCGCCCAGGATCATCGAAGAGGGAATGATCCAGCGGTAGTCCACACCGACGACAAAACGCGCGACGTGCGGCACGATCAGCCCGACGAAGCCGATCGGCCCGGCCAGCGCGACCGATCCGCCCGCCAGCAGCACGACCATCACTGCCGCGACCGCCTTGACCAGCAGCGTATTCTGGCCCAGCCCCTTCGCCACGTCTTCGCCCAGGCTGATCGTCGTGATCTGGCGGCTGATCAGCACCGAACCAACCAACCCGGCCAGCACGATCGGCGTCATCTGTCGCAGCAGCTCCATATCGCGCCCGGCCAGCGACCCGGCAGTCCAGAAGCGGATCTTGTCGAGCGTCTCCTGGTCTTGAATCAGGATCGCGGTGGTCAGCGACGAAACGAACGAAGTCAGGATGACGCCCGCCAGCGTCAGTCGCAGCGGGGTCGCCCCGCCCCGCCCCAGCGATCCGAGGCCGTAGACGATCAGCGCCGCCGCTGCTGCGCCAATCAGTGCCGCCAGCGCATAAATCGACATGGGCGGATCGCCAATGAGATACACGGACATCACCACCGCGAAGGCCGCGCCCGCGTTGATGCCCAGGATGCCGCTGTCGGCTAATGGATTGCGCGTTAGCCCCTGCATGATCGCCCCGGCGGCGGCCAGCCCTGCCCCCACCACCACGCCCGACAGCACGCGCGGCAGGCGCACCGTGCGGATGATCAGGTGCTCGAACTGGGTGGAGTCGTAGTGCAGCAGGGCATTGAAGACTGTCTCCGGCTTGATGTCCGCCGCGCCGAGCGTGATGCTCCACACCAGGCAGAGCACCAGCAGCCCGGCAGCGACCGCCAACCCCGGCAGTAGCAGACTCCGCCTGCCGAGCAGACGGGTCGTGTTTGAATGGGCCTGTTTGACTTGAACCGCCATCGCGGTGGCTCCACAGCGATTTTCAGATACGGTCTCGATAAAACGAGAGATTCAAGAAGGCGAGCAGTTCGCCAGCGACCTACAGCCCCGGCCTCTCGACCGCCTATTTTGTCAGATAACGGTGATAGAATCTAGGCCCTTGCTTGAAACCTATCCTGCCGCGATGAGAATCTTTGTTTTCAACTCGCTTTAATTTGGACGGCGCACAGTGGTTTTAGGCAGATCAGAAAACACGGAACAGCATAAATGGGAGGTTGGCGTACGAAGCAAAAACAGAACGGGCCTCATCACTTGAGGCCCGCCATGTTGCAATGGTCCCGGTCAATGCCGCCGGGATCACGTACTCAGATCCTCGCGCATTTGCTCGAACTCGGCCCGGCTGATCTCACCGCGTGCATACCGCTCTTTGAGGATGTCCAGCGCGCGGTACGACGGCTGCCGGACTTCCTCGTTCTCAGGCGTTTGGTGCGGCCTTGATCCCCGTACTCCCTGCAAAAGCCACGCGCCGATCAAAATCAGCCCGCCCCAGAACACGAACATCATCAGACCGCCGAAGATCATCGACTCCCAACCGATTCCTTGATGCGGATACCACATCATTACGCCTCACTTCCCTTGTTGCTGTTCCATTCGGACAGCTTATCGCCCAGGCTTAAAGGTCCTGTGTCGGAAATGTGACGTTTTTGTAAAGCCCCGGTGCGCCTATGTAGCGAGCCAGCGTTTTGCTATGACGCCAACTGTACGCGGCGCAGCAGCTGCGCATTGATCGCCACGATCACCGTGCTCAGCGACATAAACAGTGCGCCCACCGCCGGAGAGAGCAAAATCCCGATGGGAGCCAACACGCCCGCCGCCAGCGGCAGCGCAACCACGTTGTAGCCCGTCGCCCACAGCAGATTCTGGATCATCTTGCGATAGGTCGCACGGCTCAGCTCGAAGATGTTCACCGCGTCGAGGGGGTTGCTGCGCACCAGGATGATGCCCGCCGATTCGATGGCGACATCCGTGCCGCTGCCAATGGCGATCCCAACATCCGCGCGGGTCAGGGCTGGCGCGTCGTTGACGCCGTCGCCCACCATGGCAACCCGTTTGCCTTGTTTTTGCAGCTCCGCGACCTTCTGATCCTTGTGTTCCGGCAGCACTTCGGCAAAGTACGTATCGATGCCGATTTCCTCCGCTACTGCCCGTGCAACCGCTTCGCTGTCGCCAGTCAGCATCGCTACCTCGATCCCCATTGCGTGCAGCCTGCGCACCGCTTCGCGGCTCTCCTGGCGGATGACGTCAGCCAATGCAAACGCAGCCACAGGTTTTGCGTCATCAATGAGATATACGACCGACTGCCCCTTGGTCCCGGCATCGTCACGGAACCGGCTCAGTGCGTCGGGCAAATTGCTCTCCAGCATTTCCAGCAAGCGGGGCCCGCCCACATAGACCGTGCGACCCTCATAGGTGGCCTGAATGCCGCGCCCTTTGATCGCCTCGAAGTCGTTCACCGCAGGCGGCGTGAGATTACGCTCTTGCGCCGCCCGGCGAATGCCGCGTGCGATCAGATGCTCCGAGTCGCCCTCCACCGCCAGCGCGACGGCCAACGCCCGGTCCTCATCCCACCCGTTCGCCGTCGCCACGTTCACCACGCCAAATTCACCCTCGGTCAATGTGCCGGTCTTGTCGAAAATCACGGTATCGATCAGCCGCGCTTCTTCCAGCGCCAACCGGTCGCGCACCAAAATGCCGTTGCGCGCCCCCTGGGACGTGCTGATCGCCACCACGAGCGGCACCGCCAATCCCAACGCGTGCGGGCAGGCGATCACCAGCACCGTCACGGCCCGTTCGAGCACATCCAGCTCGAAACCCACGGCGATCACCCACGCGACAATCGTGATCGCGGCGACGATCAGCGCCACGTAGAACAGCCATCCGGCGGCCCGGTCGGCCAGAATCTGAGTGTTGGATTTACTTTGCTGGGCCTGCTCCACCAGCCGCATGATGCCCGCGAGCGCCGTCTCCTCCCCGGTCGCCGTGACGCGCACACGCAAGCTGCCATCGCCGTTGATCGTCCCGCCGATCACCTCGTCGCCAGGATTCTTCTCCACCGGTTTGGACTCGCCGGTAATCATGGCCTCGTTGACATCCGAGTGGCCTTCTTCGACCCTTCCGTCCGCCGGAACGCTCGCGCCAGGACGGACCAGGATCAGGTCGTCGTTCCGAAGCTGGCTCACCGGGACCTCTTCCGTACCGCCATTGGTGATGCGCTCGGCGGTGTCGGGCATCAGTTTGGCAAGCTCGTTCAGCGCGCCGGATGCCTGTCGCACGCTGCGCATTTCGATCCAGTGGCCCAGCAGCATGATGTCGATCAGGGTTGCCATCTCCCAGAAAAAGCCGCTGTCGGGCGCGGCGAAGACGGCAAACACGCTGTACACAAACGCCACCGTGATCGCCAGTGAGATGAGAGTCATCATCGCAGGCTGACGGTTCTTCACCTCCGGCACCGCCATTTGCAGGAACGGCAGCCCACCGTAGAAGAAAATGGCGATGGCAAACGCCGAGCCGATCCAGCGATCGCCCGCAAACTCGGGCATACTGAAGCCGAACCAATCTTGCAGCATCGGGCTGAACAGCAGCACCGGGATCGTCAGCAGCAGCGATACCCAGAAGCGATTGCGAAACATAATCTCGTGACCGGTGTGATCGACGTGCGCGCCGCCGTGATTGTGACCGCTGTGCGCGGCATGGGCCTGAGGGTCATGATGCTCCGTGGCGCCATGTGTCGCGTGGTCCATCGCCTGCTCTCGCGCATTACCCGTGTGTGCCGAATGGTGCTCCATGTGCTGATCAGCGGCCTCGGGCGAGTGCTCCTCCACAGCGGAGTGTGTATGTTGATCGGGCATGATACCTCCCAGGTGATTGTGTAGAATAGTGACGCGGCAGCGCCACCACAGCCCCCTAAATGGATTCATAAGGGCTGCAAGAAACGGGGGGCAACCACGCCAATTAAAAAGATTATAGGGAATCTAATCTGGCGTTGAATACGCCAAATGGCTCGCCGTCACTCCGGCCATTTGGCTGCAGACAGTTCATTTTTTCAGGCGCTCTGAGTCCAGAACAGCGTCAGGTTCAGGAATATGGGGAACAGATCGAACGAACAGGGGCGTGTCAACGCAGCCGTTACCGATCAACGGGGAAGTTGCTCACCAGCGGAAAATATGCTTAAAAGTGCGCGTGCAATGTATTGGGGGCATGCGAAGGCGTTCGCGCTATCTGGCCGCAACGCCGTGCACGACCTGCTCCACCGGAAAGCTGAAAGGGTCCTGGATCAGAGCAGGAAAACCCAACCGGCTGAGATGCAGGTAGATTTGAGCGCGGCTGGTAGCGGCGGTCTGGATTACGCTCAACAGAATATCCCGCAGCTCGAACGACGCCCCGAGATCCAGGAATACAGGCTCTACCCGATTTTCCAACTCGGTGGGACTCAGTTCAGTGATGAAATCGTGTATTTCCTCTTCCAGCGCATCCCATTCCTCACGAATGGCGGCGCGCGTCGGAAGCTGCGAGTTTTGCAGAAACTCCACCTCGCCATGCCAGAGGTAATTCACCCATAAATTCTCATTCACCACCATGCGAACGATCTGGGTGTGGAGAGAAGGACCGCCGTCGTTCTGGGGCTGCGCGAACTGCGCGTCGCTGAGGGCCGTCACGGCGCGCCAGAGTTGGTCGTTCGCCTGGTAGTGATCGTTGAACAGCTTGAGGAGCGATTCCTTATCCATCTGCGTCTCTCTCCGAAACCCTGAATGGAGCAGTGCTGGAGCGTTCTTGACGGGATTGGAGACCTATGATCCTTCTTGGGAATTTGGAACATAAGTTCTATTATTATAATATTATTTACCCCCAAAAGTCAAGTTTCATTGGGCGCGCTTTGAGTGATTCCTGCCTGAAAATGCATCCCCGTCTACGCTCCTAGCCATAGTCTCCAGGCCGGAGGAGACGTCCGAATACGCAAGCGGCCAGCCCTGTGGACGTTGCACGGGGCTGGCCGCTTTTCAGCAGTCATAATCCGAACGAGGACTTACTGGCCGCACGCACCCTGAGGCGCCACATACCCCGCGCTGACCCAACCCCGCAGCCCCTCATAGTCCACGTAGAACCAGCCGTCCGTACGCTCAAACGCGGTCAGGGTCACATTGTACGGGAGTATACGGATCACCGCGCTGCCATCGTCCGGCTGCTCGCGCAGGTTAAGAATGTGATTGGTCGTCACCATGCAGCCCGCCAGCGAGGTCGTGAAGCCGGTGTTCGCCGGAACGACGCCCGTTACGCTGGCCGATCCACTGACCAGCACCACCGTCCCCGCGTTTGGCACACTCGTGCAGGTGTAACCATCGCGCATGAAAACGGGCAGTTCGACCACCGTGCGCGGCGAGACGGTTGCATCCAGGTACAGGAACACGCCCTCGCCCTGCAAGCAGACCGAAATCGCGTTGTTAAAGAATGGGGTCGAAGTGCCATTTTGATACAGCGCGAACACGTCCACGGCCTGAAGCACGCCGCGCCCAAGCACATCCGGTTTGCCAACTTCGGCGGATTGGCGCACGAAGACCGAATTGTCAACCAGCACGCGGCAGAACACGCCGCCATCGGTTACCGTGCCCTGCGGCACATTAGCGCGAATGATCTCATTGGTCGTCCCGTCAAAGTCGGCGCAAAGCGGCACCGGCTGCCACACCGCAATCGATACGGTTGCCGTGCCACTGCCGCCAAAATCGTTGGCCGCGGTGTAGCGGAAGGAGTCCACCCCTACGAAGCCCGCAGCAGGTGTATAGACGATCTGCCCATTCACCATGACCGTCTGTCCATACGAAGGTTGGCTCATGCCAGCAATGTGCAGCGGGTTGCCATCCGGATCGCTGTCGTTAGCAAGCACGTTCAGCGTGAGCGCCGTGTTTACCCGCGTATCCGCCCCGTCATCATTGGCAATGATCGTGCTCTCTTTCAACACCACGTAAAGCGTCACGGTAGCGCTGCCGCTGTCCGTCGTGCCATCGGTGGCGTGATAGGTAAAGCTGTCGGTGCCAATAAAGCCGGGATTGGGCACATACTCGAACGAACCGTCCGGGTTGAAGGCCGCCATAACGCCGCTGGCAGGATACGTTTCCAGTACGGCCTGTAAGGGAGTGCCGTTTCCGCCCGTATCGCCGTTCAGAACGCCATTCGCGGCATCCACCGTCAGGGGCTGCCCCTTTCCGATCGAATATTCGTCGTTATCGGCGCTAACCGGACCGTCATTGTCCAGGTTGATCGCGTCGGGATCGCTCACAGCTATTCCGTTATACATGGCATCGGTGCTGATAGCCGGGTCGCTGACGATCGAATAGGTAATATCCCCATCGATCACGAGGTCGTCCTGTCCATGCACCGTGATGGTCTGCGGGTTGTTCCAGTCGATATCGGTGAAGACAACCGTCACCGCATTTTGCTGCGTGACGCCATCGGTACTGAGCAGCCCTTCAGCCGTATTGCCACTGGTGAACGTCACACTTACCTGGGCAGTAGGTTGGCTGGTCAGGACAACCGTAAAGATGGCGGTTCCCCCGGCTTCCGTCGTATCGCCGCTGAGCGCCGAAACCGCAACGCCCACGACATCATCATTCGTGATAAGCCCCTGGCCCTGCCCGTCGGATACGCTGGTTGACAGGCCCGTCACGTTTGTAATGTTGACGGTGAACGCCTCATCCAGCTCCGCGATCACATCGCCATTGACGGTGACGCTGAACGTATAGGTGGATGCCCCGGCGGGGATCGTTTGCCCGATCAGACTTTGCGCAACGTAGTCACTGCCCGCAGCAGCCGCACCGTCTGCCGTGGCGATGTCAAATGCCACGCCGCCCGGGCCCGCCGGGCTCGTCAGGCTGACCGTAAACGTGAAGGTCGTGGTTCCGGTATTGCCCTCCGCCAGCGTCACATCATTGACGCTGAGCGCAGTGGCGTCATCGTTTGTGATGGTGCCCTGGCCCTGGCCGTCGCCCAGGCTGGCCGAAAGCCCGCTGATGTTCGTCACATTCACCACGAACGCCTCGTCCGTTTCGACCGCCGTGTCGCCGTTGACGGTGACGTTGAACGTGTAGGTATCGAACCCCGCCGCGATGGTTTGCCCGGTCAGGCTTTGGGCCACGTAGTCGCTGCCCGCAGCAGCCGTACCGTCCACCGTGGCGATGTCGAACGTCACCCCGCCCGGCCCCGCCGGGCTCGTCAAACTCACCGTGAAGGCAAAGATCGTAGCCCCGGCGTTCCCCTCCGCCAGAGTCACGTCATTGATGTTGAGCGTGGTGGCATCGTCGTTGTTGATCGTGCCCTGACCCTGCCCGTCGCCCAGGCTGGCCCCGATCCCGCTCACGTTCGTCACGTTCACGGTAAACGCTTCAGCCGCTTCAACCGTTGTGTCGCCGTTGACCGTGACGTTGAACGTGTAGGTATCAAACCCCGCAGCGATGGTTTGCCCGGTAAGGCTTTGGGCCACATAGTCACTGCCCGCCGTCGCGGTGCCATCCGCCGTGGCGATGTCGAACGTCACGCCACCCGGCCCTGCCGGGTTTGTCAGGCTGACCGTGAAGGCAAAGATCGTGGCCCCGGCGTTACCTTCCGCCAGAGTCACGTCATTGATGTTGAGCGTGGTGGTGTCGTCGTTGTTGATCGTGCCCTGGCCCTGACCGTCACCCAGGCTGGCTCCGATCCCAGTCACGTTCGTCACGTTCACGACGAACGCTTCAGCCGCTTCAACCGTCGTGTCGCCGTTGACGGTGACGTTGAACGTGTAGGTATCAGCCCCGGCGGCGATAGTCTGCCCGATCAGAGCCTGCGGCACGTAGTCACTGCCTGCCGTCGCCGTGCCGTCCGCTGTGGCGATGTCGAACGTCACGCCGCCCGGCCCCGCCGGATTCGTCAGGCTGACGGTGAAGGCGAACATTGTCGTCCCGGCATTCCCTTCCGCCAGAGACACGTCATTGATGCTGAGCGTAGTGGTATCGTCGTTGTTGATCGTGCCCTGACCCTGACCATCAGAGACAACAGCGCCCACCACGTTGGTCACGTTCACCACGAACGTTTCGTTGTCTTCAACCGCCGTGTCACCGTTGACCGTGACGTTGAAGGTATAGCTATCGACCCCGGCGGCAATCGTCGCAGCGGTCAGGCTTTGCGCCACGTAGTCGCTGCCAGCAGCAGCCGTGCCGTCCGCCGTGGCGATGTCGAACGTCACCCCGCCCGGAGCAGCCGCATACGACAAACTGACTGTGAACGCGAATGTCGTGGTTCCGGCATTTCC
This sequence comes from Aggregatilinea sp., assembly GCF_036822615.1. Taxonomy (NCBI): domain Bacteria; kingdom Bacillati; phylum Chloroflexota; class Anaerolineae; order Aggregatilineales; family Aggregatilineaceae; genus Aggregatilinea; species Aggregatilinea sp. The sequence continues at coordinate 117,119 of NZ_DAISHJ010000002.1, forward strand.
TTCAGTCGCTGTCACGTCGCTTATGATAAGCAGTGGATCGTCGTCATTGGTAATGGTGCCCTGTCCCTGCCCATCCCCGATGCTGGCGCCGATCCCGCCTATGTTCGTGACGTTCACGAAGAAGTTTTCGTTCAGTTCACTTGCCGTATCACCGTTGACGGTGACGTTGAACGTATATGTATCACTCCCAGCGGCGATCGTCTGTCCGGTCAGAGTTTGGGCCACATAGTCACTGCCCGCAGTGGCGGTGCCGTCGGTGGTGGAGATGTCGAACGTCACGCCGCCCGGCCCTGCGGGGTTCGTCAGGCTCACCGTGAAAGCAAAGGTGATCGTCCCAGCATCGCCTTCCGCCAGACTCACATCACCGATGTTGAGCGTGGTGGTATCATCATTGTTGATCGTGCCCTGCCCCTGACCGTCCCCGATGCTGGCCCCGATCCCGCTGATGTTCGTCACGTTGACGAAGAAGGTTTCATTGTCTTCGACGACCGTATCGCCGTTGACGGTGACGTTAAACGTGTAGGTATCCGCTCCGGCGGCGATCGTCTGCCCGGCCAGGCTTTGGGCCACATAGTCACTACCCGCAGTGGCGGTGCCATCCGCCGTGGCGATGTCGAACGTCACGCCACCCGGCCCTGCCGGGTTCGTCAGGCTGATTGTGAAGGCAGCGGTGACGGTTCCAGCATCCCCTTCCGTCAGCGTCGCATCGCTGACGTTAAGCGTGGTGGTATCATCATTGCCGATCGTGATCTGCCCCTGTCCATCGGAGATGATCGCGCCCGCCGCATTCGTGGCGTTCACGAAGAAGGTTTCGTCATCTTCAATGGCTGCATCGCCGTTGACGGCGACGTTGAACGTATAGGTACTGGACCCGGCGGGGATCGTCACACCGGTCAGGCTTTGGGCCACATAGTCGCTGCCCGCCGCCGCCGTACCATCAGCGGTGCCAACGTCGAACGTCACGCCGCCCGCCTCAGCCGGGATCGACAGATCAACGGTGACAGCAAAGATCGTCGTGCCGCTGTTGCCCTCGTTCTGAACCATGTCGTTCACGGTAATAGCCGGAAGGTCATCATTGGTGATCGTGCCCTGTCCCTGCCCATCGCCAATGCTGGCCCCGATCCCGCCGATGTTCGTGACGTTGACGAGGAGGGTTTCATCCGGCTCGCCCGTCGTATCGCCGTTGACGGTGACGCTGAACGCATAGGTGCTAGCCCCGGCGGGGATCGTCTGGCCGGTCAGGCTTTGGGCCACGTAGTCGCTGCCCGCCGTGGCGGTGTCATCGGCGGTGGCAATGTTGAATGACACGCCGCCCGGCCCTGCCGGATTTGTCAGACTCCCCGTGAAAGCGAGGGTTGCGGTCCCGCTGTTTCCCTCCATCACGCTCGCGTCGCTGATATTCAGCGTGGTGGTATCATCATTGTTGATGGTACCCTGCCCCTGACCGTCGGTGACACTCGCTCCAACGACGTTGCTCAAATTGACAAAGAAAGTTTCATTGTCTTCGAGGATCGTATCGCCGTTAACAGTGACGGTAAACGTGTAAGAAGATGATCCGGCGGGGATCGTCTGCCCGGTCAGGCTTTGGGCCACATAGTCACTGCCCGCGGTGGCAGTACCGTTGGCAGTGGTGATGTCGAACGTCACGCCCGATCCTTCAGCCGCCGCAGACAATCCCGCTGTGAAAGTCAGGGTCTTTGTCCCGCTGTCACCCTCCGTCACTGCCACGTCGTTAACGGAAATTCCAGGGAGCACCGGGGCAACCGTGATCGTAAAACCGCCGACAGCTCTGGGAGCCCACGACGTCGTAACCAACGTGTAATTTACGCCCGTTGTGAGATAGTGAGTGATCGTCGGGTATTGGTTAAGGCCGCCGACTACATGAAGCGCATTGGTTAATGAGCTGCTCGGGTTAAAGGCCCCTCCATAGAGAATGGTTGAGGAGCCGCATACGCCGTTATCCGCACGGCAGATGTTGCCGGAGATAGAAATGTTATAGGTCCGGCTTTCACTGACAGTAAACACCTGCGAACTGTAGTACCAATCTGAAGTACCGAGAGTTCTTGTCGGTGGATTTCCGAGATCGGGAGGATCAAAGGTTGGCCCACCGGTTAAGGCTCCCGACCAACTGTCAGGCCCTGCATAAACAGGTTGGGTCGGCAGCGCCAGGAGCAGAACGATTCCAGATAACAAAATAACTAATAGAATTCGAACCCTCACCGACGTACACTGTCTCATCGATCCCCCACGAGCATCGTGCAGCACTCAAGAATTTATTCAGATCATGATCTTTGTAGTTGGCAGTAGAGAGGGAGGGTGGCTCGCAGAGGCATGATCTTAACTAGTATACCGTATAACAAGGTATTTAGCATAACAGAGAGAGTTACAGTGACGTAACTGGGTCACCTCAAATCATATTCTTTCTCGATCTATAAGGGTCAGACCATTATTTATACTTATATCTTTGGAACACTTGCAGCTCCAGGCGCGATGAGTAACACACCTCACCGGGTAGAACGAGCCAGGGATGTCCACGCGTCTGGGAGCATCGTCATACCCCGGTGCAGCAATGCGGGATCCTGTGTGATCCGCAGAGCGGTCATTGTGCAGTATTCGGTTCCAACGTGTAAATATCCTGGCCGGATGAGTCAGCGCGCAGCCCGCCTTCCTGAAGCGCAGCAGAGACGTTGAGCATGATCAGCACCACGCAGGCCACCACCAGCAGAGTCAGGAAGACTGGGATCGGCTGGCTTTTTCTGGCGTTGTTTTTTTGTCCATCGTGTCAGGGTCCACCCTCGTATGCGGCCAATAAACTCGATCACCGGATCGATCGGGCACAGGTACGTGCAGAACGGACGCCGGATGATGAGCGACGAGAACAGGATCAAAACCAGGAACATCCAGGGGAAGAACCCCCCGGTCATGGCAAACAGCGTCCCGAACGGTTCGTAACTGGTCGCGGCGGGCTGTCGCAGCGCCAACCCCAGCAGGATCGCCGCCAGCGCCAGCCCGCGCTGAAGCTGTTTAAAGCGCGGATAAAACGGCTGGGGCCGGTAGATCTGCGCCCCGCCAATCGCGCCCAGGCATTCCTGCACGCCCCCAAATGGGCAGAACCAGGAACAATACGGATTTCTGCCACGCGCAAATGTAGCCAGCACCACCCCGCCGAACAGCAAATACCAGTACAGGTGTGTATGCCAGTCGGGCCAGTAGCCGGACAAAAACGCCGTAAAGTGCGCCAGCGTCAGGGGCTTGTTGAGTATGAAGCCCAGCATAACAACGCCTACGCCAAGCATCCCCAGCCGGATCCAGCGCTTAGCCTTGCTGTTCCGGCTGCGCGAGGTGAAAAAGCCGCTGGCAAACAGCGCGATCAACGTCACCTCCGGCCAGCCGAACACGATCCCGGTCGAGCCGGTAATCTGAGTCGAGTGAAGCGTGTTGACGGCCCGCTCGATGGCGAGCGCAACGGCTTCGGAACTCAGCGTCGCGCCAGTGACCGCATCGACGTCACGGCCAAGCTGGAGCGGCTCGGAACCGGTGTAACCGAGGAAGCGGTTGAAGTATCCGTCTTCGCGCAGCCAGTCGAAAAAGCCCGGCGTTTCGTGCTGTTCGATCACCTGAACGCCGACCACCTACCCGCCGGGATCGACGCCCACGAGCATCGAGACCGGGCCGCCATAACCAGCAGCCTCCCCCACCGCCGCGTAACCCAATGGCGTTTCGCTGTCATTGCCATACGCCACATACACGCCATTTTGATCGCTCACACGCTGGGTGCCGGGCAGTACATTTTTGACGAGCGCGGTGACGTTAGAGCCGGTGCGCAGATAGCCCACACACCACGCAGCCGCAACCAGAACCAAAACCGCAGCCGCCTGCCACTGTTCGCGGCGGCGGCGGCGCAGATAGCGAGCATGAGGCGTTTCAACGGTGGAGCCAGCAGTCAAAGTCATCGGGTTCAATTAACGGCATGCAATAGACGACGAGAGCAGCCAGCGGCGCGCGTCGGTCATCACGACAGCCAACGGCGGCTCCTCGCCGCACCAATAGCAGATGGTTCCCTCCGCCGCGGGGCGGCCACACTGCGCGCACGATGCGATTGGGCGCTGCATGATCGGCTGGCGCTCGAAGGGTGACGCAGTGGACGCCTGGGAACGCGTGATCGTACCGACCGGGCAGCTCGCCCAGCAGATGCGGCAGTCCACGCATTGGCCGGGCCGGAACGCGATCGTATACCGGTCCGCCTCGACGCAAACCTCCAACGCGCCCGTGGGGCAGTAATCCGTACAGGCGTCACAGGTCACGCAGTCCGCGCCGACTGTAATCGACGGCCACGCCGTAACGGGCGCTTCGGGCGCTGCCTGGGCGCGACTGGCAAACACAGAGGCGGCGTGTGCCATCCATGCGGGCAAGCGTGGCGTTTTCTTTGGAGATTCCTGCCCTGTCCAGGGGATATCAAATACGTTCTGTGCGCGACCAGCACGAGATCGTTCGCTGGCAAACAGCATCTTAAAAAAGCCCCGGCGCGACACGCGGCGATGTTCGCCGCTAAGCACGGGGCGCTGCACCTCCGCTCCGGCATCGGCGGACATCACGAGGCAGGTGATACACGCATCGTGCCCGGAATCGCGCAGCCAGTCGTTGGCAACATCCGTCGCGGACCGAATCTCGCCCGAAACGCCTGCCAGCGGACAATCTGCGCACGCATCCAATCGCGCACATACGGCCCGGTCCAGGCCCATCTCGAACCACGAGCCGGGCGACATTGCCGCAAGACAGGTCGGAATTTGCAGGCTGCCCACATCGGGCCGCCCCGTCTCCGGGCGTGGATGGTGCGCGCAGAACAGATCGACCACATCGTTCAGCTCGGCAATGTTCGCAACCGGAGTACGCTCGCTCCAGTAGGGCGCCTCGAAGACTTCCGCCGGGCAGATATGCAGGCACAGGCCGCACCCCACGCACCGATCGAGATCCAGGGATACACTGTTCCCGCTCAGGGTCACGGCCTGCGCGGGACAAAGCGTGCTGCATAAATCGCACCCGGCGCTGCTGTGCCGGGCGTTCAAACAGTGCTGAAGGTGCAGCTCCGTCGGACGTGTGACGAACGGAAACGCGGCCATGACCTCCTCCCTTCCGGCTACCGGGGCTGATATGCGCCCGTTTCCAGGCGCAAGAATGTCGCGGCAAGCGCGGCGAAACAGCGATAGAACCGCTCCTCGGTAAGTTCCTGCACGCGGCAGAACAACGTGACGCCCCAGGTGCCCAGGTGCTCGTCGAGGAATGTCTGCTCTGTTCGGCGCCACTTTTTCGCCATGGCGTTATTTCCGGCGTCCCAGGCTTCCGATTCCTTGCCACACAGGTACACCAGAAATTCCAGCTCGATCGTCAGATGGTCGGGGGAATTTTTCGAGACCATGTGCAGCCCGGCATCCCGATAGCAGCGGTCCACGACCATCGCAGTGGGGCTGGCGATGAGCAGCGGCTGGCTGGTCGCGGTCGCTTCTTCGCGGTACAGCGTCTCGTAGATCGGGATCAACGGCACGCGCGGATTATTGAACAGGCGCATATACTCCACCCGCAGTTGGCTCAACACCGCCGCCGGATCATCGTCACGGCACCGCGACGACAGTTCGACCAAGCCGTTCAGCGAGGCTGTGTACTGCGCTTCACTCAGGGCCAGCGCGCTCAGGCTTTGCCGGAGATCTTCGACCAACGTACCAATCTGCAAGTCAAAAATGAGATCGCTGGTGGGGTTGGAAAAACCGATCGCCAGCAGGCGGTAAAGATCGCTGCGATGCTGCGCGAGTTCGGCCAGTTTGGAAAAAGCGGCAGTCGCCGCGTCGTCTGCAAGAGTCATCATGTCAGTCCTCCCCGGAAGCAGGCACGCCGGATATCAGCGCGCCTGCTCCGCGGCTCGTATGCTAAAAGGGTGGATTCTTTACTTGGAGGCTTTACTCGCCAGTTTGAGCGGCAGCGAGCGGAAGCCCAGCGTCAGCAGCAGCACGAACAGCCCCACCAGCCCCAGGCTCAGGGCCAACTCCACGATCTGCGGCGCGTAGGACGACGAGCCAATGTCCACACCCGCGTAGGTGAGGTTCGGCTCAGAAAAGCCCATACGCACGAACAGCAGACGCTTGGCCGCCAAACCGATCAGGGTCAGCGCGGACGCTGCCACAACGCCGCTGAACTGCACCTGAGGCAGCACGTAAAGCGTGATCGCCAGGACGAACGCCACGATTTCGATCCAGAACAGCGGCGAGCCGATCATGTCTTCCGCCAGCGCGACGCCATTTTCCGAACGGCCAAAGGTTTCCGTGACGATTTCGCTCACGACCAGTAGTAGATTGAGGCCCAGCAAGCCCGCCGTGCCAACCGCTACCGGCTTAAAGGCAGCGAGATCGGGCTTCAGGTAGCCGGTGCGGCCCAGGACCGCGACCAGGAGCAGCAGCACCGCACCCGCCGAAGCGACAGCGCTCACTTCGAACGACATCGGCTGAATAGCCGAGAACCAGTAATCGTGCGCGACCTGCGTCGCAAACACCAGCGCCGTCATACCGTCCGCCAGCCCGGCGGCCAGCGCGACGTAGGCCAGCGCTTTAGGCGACTTGCCGCCCTTGCGCTCGGACTGCAGCAGGCGGCTCAGATACACGGTCGAGATGATCAGGTAGGCGATCGTCAGCAGCAGGTCCCACAGCAGCGGCGAGCCAAGCCGCCCGTAGGTGACCAGATGCCACAGCCGCATCGGCTTGCCGATGTCGATCAGAATGAACAGCCCTCCGGCAATCAGCGCCGACAGGCTGACGAATGCCGCGATCTTGGCGTAGGGGCGGAACTTGGGCAGATCGAGGATCACCGGCAGCGCGGCCAACACCAGCGCCCCGCCGCTGAGGCCCATGAAGAAGATGAAGCCTGCGACGTACAGTCCCCACGTTTCCAGATTTGACAGATTCGTGACGCCGATCCCCTCGACGATCTGGTACACCCACGCGCCAACGCCGACCAGTGCCAGCAGGCTCACGACGACCAGCCAGATCGTCCCATTCGCGCTCTTTTTCGATTGCGTGATGGCAGTCATGGTTTAACCCCTTTACGTCAGGAAGTAGACCGAGGGCTTGGTGCCCTTTTCGGCCAGAAGCTGGAAGTGCGAACGCGAGCGCAGCACCATGGAGACGTCGCTGTCCGGGTCCTTCAGATCACCGAAGTGACGCGCGCGCGCCGGGCACTGCTCGATGCAGGCAGGCAGCAGCCCCTGCCCCAGCCGGTGGAAGCAGAACGTACACTTTTCCACCGTATCGGTTTGGTGCGCTGGCACAGCGGCATCGCCCACGGCAAAGTCAAGCTGGTAAGCCGGTTCCTGCCAGTTGAACTGGCGCACGCCGGTATAGGGGCAGGCCACCATGCAGTAGCGGCAGCCGATGCAGCGATCGTAGTCCTGCACGACGATGCCGTCTTCTTCCCGCTTATAGGTCGCACCCACCGGGCAGACCTTGACGCAGGCCGGATTTTCGCAGTGCTGGCAGGCCATCGTCAGATACTGCATTTGCAGGTTCGGATACGTGCCGTCGGGCGTATCCATCGATTCGCCGCCGACGGTCAGCACACGGTTCCACCAGATGCCGTCCGGCACGTTGTTTTCGACCTTGCACGCCATGGCGCAGGTATTGCAGCCGATGCAGCGCTTGAGGTCGATGACCATCACAAGATGTTTCTTAGCCATGAAGCCCCCTAGACCTTACGCACTTCGACCAGGACATCGAAGAAAGATTGGTTGATGGTGACAGGATTGAGATAGCTCTTCGTCAGCTCCTGGTACCCACCTTCGCGGAACTGGTTGCGCTGCCAGCCTTTGGGGATGTTGACCAGGCCGGGGCGCATCCCACTGCTGACGATGGCCTTCAGGACGACATGGCCGCGGTCGTTGTAGGCTTCCACGTAGTCGCCGGTTTCGATGCCGCGCGCGTCCGCATCTTCGGGCGAGAGTTTGATGACCGGCTCCGGATCCAGCTCGCGCAGCCAGGGGATGTTGAAGAACTGGGTATGCACGCGCCAGCGCGTGTGTTCCTGGGTTGCCACCAGCGGGTACTTCTCGTAGAGCGGATTTTCGGGCCACGCTTCCGCCGGGGGCCGGAAGTACGGCAGACGCTCGGCGCCCGGGTCGAAGTCCTGGCCGTAATCGAGGCGCGGTTTGGGATCTTCCACGTAGAACTGCACCCGTCCGGTCGCCGTGGGCACGACGCCGCCTTCGCCGTAGATGAACGGATCGGCCATGAAGCGGATCGACTTCTGCTCGCGCAGTGTTTCCGGCGTGATGTCGAACGCCCGCAGCGCGTCCGAATCCAGCACGACGTCGATCAGTTCCGCGTCGGTCATCGTGAAGGAATCGCCCACGCCGAGGCCCGGCGCGATCAGGTTCATGATGTCCACGTCCGACTTGGCCTCATAGGCAGGCTCGACGGCTTTTTCCTGGATCATGGCAATGGGATGATTCCCCTGCGTCACGACCTCGTTGACCTCGAACCAGTGCGCGACGGGCAGGACGAGATCCGCATACCGCGCGGAGTCGGTCATCACAGTGTCGGCCACGACGATGAAGTCAAAGCCCGGCAGAATGTGATCGAGCCATTCGCGCTGGTCGGCGGTATTGCTCAGCGGATTCGCGCAGTGGACGTAAAGCGCCTTGAGCGGGTACGGCTGGCCGTTGTATTCGCCGGTTTCGATCACCGAGCGCAGCTTGAGGATCGGCACACTGGGACCGGCATGGAAATCGGGCGGGAACATAATGCCCGCGTAATTCACCGCTGCGCCGCCAATGAACATACCCGCGCCCGCGCCGGGCTTGCCGATGTTGCCGGTCAGTCCGGCCAGCGTCGCCAGCGCGTGCCCGTGGAACTGGCCGTTGTCGTAGTGATCGGGGCCAAAGCCGGGATAAAGCATCGACGGGGTATTGGTCGCATACAGCCGCGCGATCTCGCGGATCTGCTCGGGGCGCACGTCGGTCAGTTTGGCCGCTTCTTCCGGCACGTACTGGTCGGTGAGTTCTTTGAGCAGGCTGAACGCCGTGGTCACGCTGATCCCCTCGACCTCGAACGTGCCTTCCAGGGCGGGATTCGCCACTTCAGCCAGCACGCCCGCTTCGTCAGCGTCGGCGTCCCACACGATGAACGGATCTTCTTCGCCTTCTTCGACTGCCTCGCCTGTGATGTCGCTCTGGCGCAGGAAGCGCTTGGTATCGGCGCGAACCAGGAACGGAGAGACGGTGTGATCGCGCAGGAAGGGTTTGTCGGTCAGGTCTTCCTCGATGATGACCTGCATCATCGACAGCGCCAGCGCCACATCCGACGCGGGCCGGATCGGGACGAAGATGTCCGCCTTGGCCGCCGTCGAGGTGAACATCGGATCGATGACCACCAACTTGGCACCCTTTTCGAGCGCATCCGCAACGAAGTGCCAGTTATGAATCTGGCTTTCCGCAATATTCGAACCCCACACGATGATCGTGCGCGAATTCGCCATGTCCGCCGGTTCGTTGCTGTGCATGAACGGGTATCCGCCGATCACCCGATCGATACCGACGGGGAAAGCGAGGTCTACGCACGGGTCGATGGCGGTCGCGCCGAGAGCGTTCTGCATCTTGACAGCGATACCGCCGCTGCCGTGCACCGCGCCATAGTTGCCAGAGATGGGTAGGAATGCGAGTGCCGAATCACCGTATTCCTCACGAATCCCGGTGAAACGATCCACGATCATCGAGATCGCTTCGTCCCACGAGATCTGTTCCCACTTGTCTTCGCCGCGCTCACCCGCGCGCTTCATGGGGTACTTGAGCCGGTCGGGGTGGTACATGCGCTGAATGTGCGTCATGCCGCGCAGACAGATGCGGTTGTAACGGGGATCGGCCATCGGGGCCATCGAGACCTTGACCACGCGACCATTCCGCACATGCGCATGCAGACGGCAGCTTTCCCAGCAGTTGGGACGACACACGCCGTTAAAAATCTGTTCTTCGGCCTCGGCGGCCAGCGATCGCTGTTCAACGCCTTCCGCCAGCGCCTGCACGATGCTGCCGGATGAGGATGCCAGCACCGCAGTGGACACGCCTGCCGCCGCGGTCCCTTTCAAGAAGGTGCGGCGTGACAGTCCAGACTGCTCATGGACATCTTTGACATCGTCCATCAGTTGCACTTCCTTTGCTTTGAGTTGAATGATGTTTTTCTGTTTCTCTAGGAGGCGGGAAATATAAGTGTTGCAGCGTTTTCCCCTGAGAAGCTGGACTATGCGGGGAATAAGTTCTTCATAGGCATTCTCCATGACAATGACGGCGTTCGCTCCCCCGTGAACCACGGCGTCCCGGTATTCGATCGTGCCGGTCGAAAGCAGGGCCGCGATGGGGACCGCGGGCGCATTGAGTCGCAGCGCATCCAAGACGGCAGCGTAGGGTTGCTGGTAGCCGAAAATGTCCACGATAACGGCTGTGGTTGGCTGCCGGATGGCATCGAGCAGGTCGTCCAGCGTTTGCACGCTGACGATTTCAGCGCTCAGGTCAGACAGCAGATAGTGCAGGGTTTCGCGCAGCCAGGATCGCTGGACTGCGATAACCAGACGCGCTCGTTGGGCTTGAGCCATCTCACACCTCGTATCGGGCATTTTCGAGCACAACATACCGGCAGAGCCGGATCGCTCACCGTCTCATGCTTTATTCTAGGTGGCAGGGAAAGAGTTGTCTGTCGGCGGGGATCACGGTTTTTTTGCTCGAAAAACCGCGACCCGCTTGTAGGGGAATTCTACGGACAGAAGTGTCTAGAGCAGGTGATGGCGCAGCGCATATTCAACCAGCTCCGAGCGGTGGCTGAGGTTGAGCTTCTCGGTGATGCGCTCGCGGTAGGTTTCCACGGTGCGTGTGGACAGCGAGAGCCGTTCCGCGATCTCGCGGCATGTGAAGCCCTTTGCGATGAATTCCAGCACCTGCCGCTCGCGTTCCGAAAGGATGTCGGGGCCGGGATTTTGCGCCGCCGTCTGATAATGGGGCGCATGATGGCGGCGGGCCATCAACTGGACGCCTTCGGGCTGAAGGAAGATTTCGCCGTTCATAACCGCATGGATCGCGCGAATAAGGTCACGATCCACCGCCGATTTACGGACATAGCCCACACCGCCCGCTTCCAAAAACTCCATGAGGTATTCGTCCTCAGAGTGCATGGTCAGCGCGATCACGTGCGCGTGTGGGCACTGGTGGAAGATCTGGCTCGTCGCGGCAATGCCGTCTGTTTCGGGCAGCGAGATGTCCATCAACACGACATCCGGGCACAACTCGTCCGTCAGCCGGATCGCGTCCGTCGCGTTGGCGGCTTCGCCAATCACGTCGATATCCGCCTCTTTTTCCAGAAGCAATTGCAGCCCGCTGCGCACCAGGGTGTGATCGTCAACGAGTAGGATGCTGATAGGGGCATTCATCGGCAGAATCTCCGTATCTATAGTGTCCTGGGAAAGGTGATGGAGAGTGTCACGCCGCGATCCGGCTCGCTGTGCAGCGTAACGGTGCCGCCCACCAGACGCACGCGCTCTTGCATCCCGAGCAGCCCGACGCCCTTCGACTCCTGCGAGGCTGACATCCCTACCCCGTTGTCGTAGATTGTCAGCATGACCGATTCGGCATGATAAGCCAGATCGACACTGGCGCGCGTAGCACGGGCGTGCCGGATAATGTTGGTCAGCCCTTCCTGAATCGCCCGGTAACACGCGATTTCCAGGTCTGGGCGCAGCGGGGTGATATCGCCGGAGGTTTCGAACGAGATATCGAGCTTTCCCCAGGTCGAGCATTCCCTGACATACGACCGGATCGCCGGAATCAAACCCAGCTCGTCAAACACCACCGGACGCAAATCCATCGAGATACGCCGGACTTCCTCGATGGTCTGCCCCGTCAGATAGCGCAGGCCATTGATCCGGTCCCCGATGACCTCAATGTCCGTTTCGGATTGCAGAGCTTTCAAGCGCAGCGTGAGTGAGGTCAGCGCCTGCCCGACGTCATCGTGCAGTTCCCGCGACAGGCGGCTGCGTTCCATTTCCTGCGCATCGGTCACCGCCTGCCAGGCGCGCTGGAGTTCGGTCTGCTTGGCGTTGAGATCGGTCAAAAGCTGCACGTTATACAGGCTGATGCTGATGAGGTTCGTCATCGCCTCGAACCAGGCAAGGCGGGAGCTGGAAATTTTCGGTTCCCGCTGAAATGCAACGCTCAGCGTGCCGATGCTGCGCCCTTTCATTTTGAGGGCGATAAATACCGCCGTGGTCAGGTTTTCCTGGCGCAGCAGAGCAGACAGCCCCTCCGCGAGCGACAGGCTGCTGGTCAGGTTATGGATGACGTGCGCGTGATCCGATTCCAGAACCTCGTGCAATCCACTCTCATCCACGGTGAACTGCGTGCGCGCTTCGAAAAGCCGCCTGCCGATGTCACCGTAGACCGCCACGGTATGAAGCACGCCGCTTTCGCACAGAAGCTGGATGCTGCCCGCATCCGCCCCCATAAACGTGATCATTTGCTCCAGCGCGGTATTGAACACGTCTTCCAGAGACGCACCAAAAGCGATGATGTTTGATAATTCTTTGAGGGCGTGAAGCGGCTGTGTGGCTGGCATGAGAGTCAGTGTCAGATGAAAACAATGAGGTGCTTCCAATTACATTAAGTATATCCTTCGCGTTACACCCTCATAGTGATTATTGTCAATGAATCCGCACTGTCTTTGTCGGGGCGCTGTCGGGGAAAAATCGGACAGTGGATGCGACTGCCTACCACAGCTTCAAAAAACGACCGGATGCGGCACGCGTACCGGCGTCTGGCGCAAGCAGATTTTCGAGCTTCGGCCCTTTACGTGCACGCTAGAACTCATCTCGATTGACATCTCCTCGGAAATATACTAGAGTAAATGGGAACGTTCCCCGTAAGTCGCAGCGATGCGACAACCGACGCCACAGGGCAGCACCACGCCAGGGTTTGACGGTTGGCGAGTCATGTAAGCTGAAAGACATCGCCACCAGACATAACATTGGTCAAGTGTGGGGAACGTTCCCATTACTTTTCAGCGGCGAACGAATAGCGTTTCCGCCGCATGTCGACCGGGTGATCCCGTCGGCAGCAGAACTATCGTTATGGAGGCACATTCTGATGAAAAAGTTGTTTTGGAGTGTGATTATTGTGATGCTGCTGAGCTTTCCCCTCACAGCCTACGGGCAGGGCGGCGGCACCATCGTCGCGGACAGCTTCGATTCCGCCACGCTGGGGCGGTCCTACGACGTAAACATCTACCTCCCGGCAGGCTACGATGGCACGGAAACACGTTATCCCACGATCTACCTGCTGCACGGGCGCGGCGACACTAAAGACGCATGGCTGAACGTGCAGGACATGCTCGACACGATGATCGCTGACGGCACTCTGCCCCCGCTGATCGCGATCATGCCGGATATGCCGTCGCTCAGCGCGGCGGGTTATTTTGTCGATTCCGCCTATGAGGGTGGCGAAGCGCTGGAAACGGCCTTCTTCGCGGACCTGATCCCTTACATCGACGAAACCTACCGCACCCTGGCCGCGCCTGAAAGCCGGATCGTCGGCGGGTATTCGATGGGCGGCTACGGCGCAATGCGTTATGCGTTGGCGCACCCGGACATGTTCATGGGCGCGCTGATCCTCAGCCCGGCGGTTTATTCACCGATCCCGCCCACCGACTCGAGCGCGCGCGAATTTGGCGCGTTCGGCAGCGGCGACGTCCTGTTTGATGAGGCGATCTATGAATCGCTCAACTACCCCACCCTGCTCGAAACCTTCGCGCACCCCGGCCAGCCGCTCTACACCTTTATCGCGGTAGGTGACGACGAATGGAAGACGGATAACTTTGACGAGCGGCTGCACGACCTGGACATCGAAGCGCACTTCCTGTTCAACCGTCTCGCACGAGTTGGCGACATCGCCGCGGAGTTTCGCGTGTACGATGGCGGTCACGATTGGGACGTGTGGCGTCGCGGCTTCGAGGAAGGCATGACCTACCTCGCCAACTATCTCGCCACGTCGCCGGACCAGGCCAGCGCGGGCACGCCGCTGGACGGCACGAGCACCGGCACCAGGGAAATGGATTTTGCGGGCGGTGTGGCGATCGACAGCCAGGGCGCGACGATCAACGCGCTCGGCGCGGTAGGCTCGATCGAAGGCCAGCCGCACCTCGGCGAAATGGACGCTGTGGTAACGAAGCGTGACGCCAACGGGCAGGCGCTTTGGACTCAGCAGCTCGGCACCGGCATGACGGACCGGCCCTACGGCGTCGCGGTCGATTCGCAGGACAACGTGCTGGTCGTCGGCTACACCGCCGGAGACCTGGACGGCAAGCACGCGGCCATCGAGGGCGATGACGCCTTCCTGATCAAGCTCGCGCCGGATGGATCGGTGCTGTGGACGGTGCAGTTCGGTGACGCAGGGGCTGCCGACCGCGGCTATGGGCTGGCGGTTGCACCGGACGACGCGATCTACGTTACCGGCTACACCAAAGGTCTGGTCGGTGAAGCGGCTGCGGGTGACAAAGATGTCTACGTGGCACGCATCAGCGCAGACGGCGCGCTCGAATGGGTGACGCAGTTCGGCGGCTCCGGTGAGGATAAGGGTCTGGCGATTGCGGCGCTGGCGGATGGCAGCGTTGCGGTCGCGGGGATGACGTCCAGCGATCTGGCGGGCGCGCTGGGTGAGATCGATGCGTTCCTGGCGGTCTACGATGCGGCGGGGAAACAGCAGTGGCTGCAGCAGTTCGGCACAGCCGGATGGGACGAGGCGACCGGGCTTGCGGCCAGTGACAGTCTGATCACGCTGACGGGCTTCGTCGCGGGCGACTTTGCCGGGACGCTGGCTGGCGACAAAGACCTGCTCGTTGCGCAGTTCGACGCCGCCGGGACGATGGTCTGGGCGGATCAGCAGGGCACGCCTCTCAACGACAAGGGTGCGGATGTCAAGCTGGACGGCGCAAGCAACTGGATCATCGCGGGCTATACGGACGGCAACCTCGCGGGCAGCGTCGGGCGCTTCGACGTCGTGCTGCTCACGTACTCGCCCGACGGCGAACTGTTGGGCATCCGCCAACTCGGCACGGCAGAAGACGACGGCGCGGACGAGTGGGCCGAAGAAAACCTGTATCTCGCCGCGCAGGGCGACACCGTGGCGATCACCGGCCTGACGATGGGCCAGATTGGTGACATCACCCCGGCAGGCGGCAGCGACGTCTTCGTAACGACGATGCCAGCGGAATAATCAAACCGCGACTGACAGATCAGGCAGCGAACAGCGCCGGTGGCCCGAACAGGTCACCGGCGTTTTGCTTGTGCTGTGACCGACACCCGGACGCAGCCGACGACGTAAATGGAATAGTTCAGCTTACCGATTACAATAGCGCCGGATCGCAGCGAGCGCACAGCGAACTTGCCGAGCGGTCGGCACTCGAAAGCCAAAGGAATTAGATCACCAAATGAGCAGCAGGATACTCATGATCGACGACGACAGGGATCTATGCGCCTTGTTGAAGAAACATCTGCACTCAGAGGGCTATTCCGTCACGGTGCGCTTTGATGGAGTATCCGGGCTGAGAGAAGCCAGTGAGAACGTCTACCAGCTTGTCGTTCTGGACGTGATGCTGCCGCAGCAAAACGGCTTCGACGTGCTGGCGACTATCAGGAAGGACAGCACGGTTCCCGTCTTGATGCTGACGGCAAAAGACAGCGAAGTGGACAAAGTGTCCGGGCTGCGCATGGGCGCGGACGATTACCTCACCAAGCCGTTCAGCAATAACGAGTTCATGGCGCGTGTCGCGTCCCTTTTGCGGCGATACACTGTGTTCAACACAAGCGATCACGACGAGAAGCGCGTCCTCGACATCGGAGCGCTGCACATCGATCCCGCACGCCACGAGGTCTGCTTGCAGCACACCGCGATCGACCTGACGGCCAAGGAATTCGATCTCCTGTACTTTCTGGCTCAAAACAAGGGCAAGGTGTTTACAAAGAAACAGATCTACCGCGCCGTATGGAAAGACGATTATGCCTTCGATGACAACAATATCATGGTGCATATCAGGCGCTTGCGGAAGAAAATCGAGCCTGACCCAGACAAACCGGTCTATATCCTGACCGTGTGGGGCGTGGGGTATAAGTTTGGCGGCGATTCAGCATGACCGGAGCCGTTATCGCAATCCTGCTGTTGCTGTGCATCGGGCAGTTTCTATATATCAGGCGCATCCGGCAGCAGGAGAAAGCACGGCTTGACGTTTTGCGAAGCATCCGGCATGGCGATCGAGAGAAGATATTCTCCAAAAGCCACGGGGTCATGGCCGATATTGGCTATGAATTGAACGCCATCATCGAAGTGAGACAGAGTCAAATCGAACGGCTCAAAAAAACAGACGAAGCCAACAAATCGCTCCTAACCAGCCTGTCGCACGATGTGCGTACGCCGCTCGCATCCCTGTTGGGTTATCTGGAAGCGCTGAGCAGTGGGCTGTCCGATCCTGGCGAAGAAAAAGAATACATCGCCGTCGCGTACCGAAAAGCCACTGATTTGAAGGCTTATATCGACAGGCTGTTCGAGTGGTTCAAGCTCAATTCCCACGAGCAGCAGTTCAAGTTCGAGACGGTAGAACTCAATGAATTCACGCGGGAGATTCTGATCGAATGGCTGCCCAGGCTCGAACAATCGCACATTTCACTTTCGGCGATGATAGGCGATGACGATTTACTTCTATCTGTTGATCGGTGGGCTTATAAACGCATCGTGGACAATCTCATCCAAAATGCGGTCCAACATGGGAACTGCTCGCATCTAACCATCACGATCACCGGCCATCCCGGTACGGCAGCGGTTCAAGTCGCCAACGATGGCCGCGCGATTCCACCTGACCAACTGCCATATATCTTCGAACGTCTCTACAAGTGCGACACCGCGCGCTCAGACAAAGGAAGTGGACTTGGACTTGCCATCACCAAAGGACTGGTGACCGCAATGCATGGCGAAATTTCCGCGACCAGTGCGCCGCAGCAAGACACGGTCTTTTCGATCGTGTTTCCTCGCCCGAAGTGACCCCATCCTCCTGGCACGCTCCGCTGCCCGGCCAACCATGATCGGAATCGCCCTGCTCACCCATCCCAACTGTATGCCGCCGCTAGATCCCCCGGCAGGGCGATGCGCCACGCAAGGAAAAAGTAAGATTTGGGCAAGGCCCCTGTCAGCTTTTGCCGGTACAGTAACGTTCAGACAGGAGGCGCGCGGGCATGAGTGAGTACGTCATCGAAACGGTGGGGCTGACGAAACGGTTTGGCGAGCAGATCGGAGTCAGTAGCTTAGATCTGCACGTGCCGCGAGGGAAGATTTATGGCCTGATGGGCCGCAACGGCGCGGGCAAAACAACGAGCATGCGAATGGTGTTGAACCTTGTGCGTCCCACCAAAGGGACCATTCTGCTGTTCGGGCAGGAGCACAAAAAACAGCAGGCCAGAACGTACCGAAGAATCGGCTCACTCATCGAGACGCCGGGATTCTATGAAAACCTGACCGGGCCGGAGAACCTGCGAATCCTTGCGCGGCTGCGCGGAGAGCACCGCAAAGACAGCATCGATCGCGCGCTCGACATCGTTGGATTGAGCGATCAGAACGACAAGGTCTTTTCCAACTATTCGCTGGGGATGAAACAGCGGTTGGGGATCGCGGCGGCGATCATGCACGAGCCCGAACTCCTCATTTTGGACGAGCCAATCAACGGACTCGATCCCATCGGCATCCACGAAATCCGCAACTTCTTTTTGGCGCTCCGCAAAGAAAAAGGCACCACGATCTTTATTTCAAGCCACGTACTGAGCGAGCTTGAACAGTTAGCCGACATCATCGGCGTCATGCACGAGGGCCGTCTGCTTGAAGAAGTAAACATGGCCGAGCTGCATAAGCGGAACAGGCAGTACGTTGAATTTGCCGTCTCGAACGTGAACACGGCGGCGCTGCTGCTGGAACGCCAGTTCAAAACGACGGACTATACCGTCTGCGACGACAGGACGATCAGGCTGTACGACGACCTCGATAGGCGCGGCGAGATCAACCGGTGTTTTGTCGAAAGCAACCTCTGCGTGACGGAAATTACCGTGAGCGAGGAAAAACTGGAAGATTATTTCTCCGGGCTTATAGGAGGACGCGGCATTGGCTAGCCTCATTTACTGCGAACTGCTAAAACTCAAACGTTCCAGAATGCTGTTGATCAGCTTTTTAGGCGGCGTGGTAACGCCCATGATGATGATCGTGGATGCCGTGAAAATCCATTACTCGGACCCCACCACCGCTATCACGCTGGAGAGTCTATACCACAGCTGTTCGCTGTATTCCATGCTGCTCGTCGGGTTGATCGTCAGCACGGTTATTGCGGCCTACCTGTTCAGCCGCGAGCACACGGAGCGAACGCTCAAGATCATCCTCACGATTCCGGTATCAAAGCATTCGTTCATCGCCAGCAAGTTCATTATGCTGCTCATGTGGGTTACTGCGCTGTCCGCCATTTCGTGGGCGAGCATGTTCGTTTTTGCCCTGCCGTATCACGCGGTATTTGGCATCGCAGAGTTCGACGTAGCGGTTGCCGTCAGGTATCTTGGCGAGATGCTGCTGGGGGGCGTGCTGCTCTTTTTGACCATTTCTCCTTTCGCCTTTTTAGCGCTGTGGACGAAAGGGCTTGTGGTCCCAATCATCGCCGCGACGTCGATCACGATGGGCAATGCGGCGCTGACAAACGAGGCGTTAGGCGCACTATATCCCTGGACGGCCTCATACTTGCTGGTGCACGGCAGCATTGCGCAAACGGGATACTCCTATGCCCTCGCGGCAGGTCTGGTTGCCTTTGTCTCCATACTTGGCTTTCTTGCCAGTGTGGTCTATTTCCAACAGGAGGACATCAAGTAATGGAAAACCTGATTGAAGTGCTCAAAGCGATTCTGCTCGGCGTCGTCGAAGGCGTCACGGAGTGGATTCCGATCAGCAGCACGGGCCACATGATTCTGGTCGATGAGTTTTTGCAGCTCACCATGAGCGACGCGTTCAAAGAAATGTTCCTCGTGGTGATCCAGCTCGGGGCCATTTTCGCGGTTGTTGTCCTCTATTGGAACTCGATCATGCCGTTCAGCCTGAAGGGCGGACTCTCGATCAAGCGGGATACGTTCATCATGTGGGTGAAGATCGCGCTGGCCTGCATTCCGGCGGTCATCTACGGGCTGACTCTGGATGAAAAGCTGAACGAAGTTTTCTATAACTATCAAACCGTCGCTCTGGCGCTCATCGTGTTCGGCGTCCTGTTTATCGTAATCGAAAACGCCAATCAGGGTAAAAGCCCACGGATAACAGCCATCGCGGACATCACGTATAAAACGGCGCTCATCCTGGGCCTTGCGCAGCTCGTCGCCGCCATCTTCCCCGGCACATCCCGTTCAGGCGCGACCATCCTGTGCGGGCTGCTGTTGGGGCTGTCCAGAAGCACCGCGACTGAATTCACATTTTATCTGGCGATCCCCACCATGTTTGGGGCCAGCGCGCTTAAACTGTACAAATTCGGGTTCGATTTCACCAGCCTGGAACTTGTGGTCCTTCTCACGGGTACCATAACGGCCTTCTTTGTGTCCATCGTCGCTATCAAGTTCCTGATGATTTACATCAAACGGCACGACTTCAAAATCTTCGGCTGGTACCGGATCGTGCTGGGGAGCATCGTCTTCCTGTACTTTCTGCTCGCGTAAAAGGCTGGCAACCGACTCAATCTACACAAGCCGGACCAATCACCGTTCCTGCTCCCAAGCGAACTTCAAATCTCCAGGTCCAGGCTGTTGGCCTGGGGATATGTGGAACATACTTCTACGGCAACCATCTGGACTCCCAATCTCGCTGGCAGCGATAACTATCGAATGTCAGATACCCCGCGTTAACGGAGGCCGGGAGGCCGCAGCTTATCGCCGCGGCGCTCCGGCATAGTTGACTCCAAACAGGCATTGGTGAACCAGATCGGCCTGGGCGGGATCCAGCAGCGTGACGCCGTTCCTGTCCAGCAGATCGCGCGTGTCAGCGGCCAATCCGGCTGAACGCTCCAGAACGGATAGGATCTCCTTGATACTGTCGTCGGCTGCAATGCGATTGATCGACACTTTGCCGCAGTCGTCGCACAGATGGACCAGCATCAGCTCGCCCTGATGGTGCCCCGTGTACTTCTTGGCCGTCCGTTTAAACGTCAGCCCGATGGGTTCCATACGCGCTTTGCAGGCCGAGAGCCGATCCCCCGGTTCAAACTGGTCCATGTGGCGCGACGAGAGACAGTACGGGCAGTGGTTGCGGTTGCCAACGCCCGATAGAGCGACGTTGACGGAAACAAAGGTTCCGCAGTGACCGCACACGAAGTCGCCGGATGCGTTGTTGATTTTTCCCGGTCGAGTGTAGAAGCGTTGGGTGGCGAAAGTTGTCATGCTTCGTCCCTCAGCTTCAAATAGCTCTGGTACCGGTAGGGGCTGATCTGTCCCTCGACGACTGCCTTACGGATGGCGCACCCCGGCTCCTCGTCATGGCGGCAGCCCAGATTGAACTTACAGTGGCCCAGGAAGGGGCGCATCTCAGGGAAAAACCAGGCCAGGTCGTCTTCGGCCACGTCCCACAGACCGAATTCACGAATGCCGGGGGTATCGGCAATCGCGCCACCGGATGCCAGCGTGAAGATCTCCGACATGGTCGTGGTGTGGCGGCCTTTACCCGTTGCTTTGCTGGTCGATTGAACGCGCAGCCCCAGCCCAGGCTCCACGGCATTGAGCAGTGAAGTCTTGCCAACCCCCGATTTGCCGACCAGAGCAGACAGACGCCCCTGCAACCGGGACTTCAGATCGTCCAGGCCGCGTCCGGTGGCGGTGCTGGTGAGCACAACATCGTAGCCGATAGCAGCGTATTCGGACGCGATGGCTTCGATCTCCGCCAGTTGATCCCCCTCGACAAGATCCATCTTCGTCAGGCAGATCAACGCGGGGATTTCGGATGATTCGGCGGAAACCAGGAAGCGATCGAGCAAGTTCCAGGCTGGGCGCGGGTTTGCTGCGGCGAAGACGGGGACGATCTGATCGACGTTGGCGATCAGCACCTGCTCCTGAGCGTACCCGCCCGGCATCGGCACGGCACCGCGACGGGAAAGCCAGTTACGGCGCGGCAGCACCTCCGTGATTTGCGCCGCGTCGTTCCAGGTCACTACGTCCCCGACAGCGACACAGTCGAAGTCGGCCTCGTTTTTCAGCCGAGTAGAGAGTGTGCCTTCGATGCAGTCACTCCCCGTCTGGATGAGATAGTGATTGCGGGTCTTGCGGATGATTACACCAGTGTTGGTATTGCCACGGTTGGTGTTAGCGTACATGGTTGGATGTCCTATAAACGAAAAAGCCAGCCACAGGAAGAATCCCGTGGCTGGCGAAAGGGCGTCTCTGGCCGCTGATCATCTACGGACGCATCCGCAGACGGTGTGCTTCAATACGAAACACGCGGCAAATAAAAAAGCCACGGCGGCATAAGCACCCGTGGCCGAAAATTCCGGTCAGGTGTACTTATGCAAGTTTTCGCTGAGGCACAACCGCCAGATTTAACATCCAACCTTCTTCAACTGATTTTGCGGACGTCCACAGTGTATAGTGAATGGACTCGCGCGTCAAGGGATTTTTATACTTCTTTACCGCCTACCCCGTACTGGCACTATCGATAGATTGTACGGCACGAGCTTAACCCGAACGGATCATTGCCGGGTGCAGTAGTCGAACGTGTAGCGCCCCGCGCTCAGGATCAATTCCACGTCGTCACCGACCTGTTCCCCTTCGCGCAGCGGATCGCCGTTGAGCGTCACTTCGCCCCGGCGCGCGTCAGGCAGCACGACCCTGGCCGACGCGTTGAAGGGAATCGTGATAGTGAGGGTGAGATACCCTGCCTCGTCGATGCGCCAGCCACTTTCGTACATTCCGGCAGCCGAGCGGTAACGCGCCTTGGCCCACTGCAGCGACTTGTCCGGTTTGGGCGCGATCCGGGCGCAGCGGAAGCCGGTGACGCCATCTTCGCCTGCCGTCGGATTAAGGCCGCACATGTCACGGTACATCCATTCGACAATGGAGCCATACGCATAGTGGTTGAGCGAGTTCATGCCCGTCGAGCTGATCGAACCGTCGGAATTGAGGGAATTCCACCGCTCCCAGATGGTCGTCGCACCGAGGTTGACGGCGTAGAGCCACGAGGGGTAATCCTCGTTGAGCAGCAGCGTATACGCTAGATCGTTCGCGCCGACAGCCGACAGCACCCGGCACACATAGGGCGTGCCGACAAAGCCCGTGCGCAGATGCACGTTGTCCTGTTTGAGACGCGCGATGAAATCACCCTTCACCCGATCGCGGAAGACGTCGGGAACGAGATCCATAAACAGCGACAGCACGTATGCGGTTTGCGTGGGGACGGCCAACCGTCCGCTCGCGGTGAAATATTCGGTTTGAATCGCCGCTTTGATCTCTGCGGAGAGCTGTGCATAGGCGTCGGCATGATCCGTTTTGCCGAGCAACCGGGCGGCCTTCGCCACCAGCCCCGCCGAATAGCAGTAAAATGCCGAAGCAATGAAGTCGTGAGGCGTTCCGCCCCGGCGCGGATCGGAATGAACGGGATCGTCCAACGACAGCCAGTCGCCAAAGTGCAGCCCTTCCGTCCACAACCGTTTGCCGCCCGATGCCTCGTCGATGGTCTTGATATAGTCCACCCAGGCGCGCATGCTCTCGAACTGTTGGGCCAGAATGTCAGGATCCCCGTAAAACTCGTACAGAGTCCACGGCAGGATCGTCGCCACGTCGCCCCACGCGGTCGAGCCGCCTTTGTTCAGGTTCACCATCGGCACGATATGCGGCACCATGCCGCCGGTTTTGGCCTGCTCTTGCCCCAGGTCGTAGGCGTACTTGGACAGGAACGCGGCGGAATTCATATTGAAGCACGCCGTGCCGGAAAACACCTGAATGTCCCCGGTCCACCCCAACCGTTCGTCACGCTGCGGGCAGTCGGTAGGGATGTCGAGGAAGTTTCCCTTCTGGCTCCACATCGCGTTCTGAATAAGCTGGTTCACCTTCGGGTTCGACGTCTCGATCTCGCCGGTGATGTCCATCTGCGAATAGATGACGCACCCGGTGAAATCGTCCAGGTTGATCTCACCCGCCCAGCCCGAAATCTTGATGTACCGGAAGCCAAAGAAGGAGAAATACGGCTCGACCACTGCGCCGGTGCCATCAACGATGTAGGTATATTCCGCTTTCGCCGTGCGCAGATTATCGCGGAAGAAATTGCCCTCTTGCAGCACCTCACCAAACTGAAGGTGTATGCGCGTGCCTGCCGGGGCGCTCGTCCTGAAGCGCAGCCAGCCCGTCATGTTCTGGCCCATGTCCAGCACGGTTTCGCCAGCGGGCGTATGGATGAGCGCGGCGGGCTTGATCTCCTCGTTGATGCACACCGGAAGCGACCGTCTGGCCTCCAACCGGGACCGGTCGAGATCGACCGGCCTGACGCCGAAGGTTTGATCCGGCGACGGCACGATCGTGCTGATGCGCGCATCGACCACTTCGCCGTCAAAGATGTCGCTCTCAAGGACCGGGGATGGCTGGGCTTTCCAGGCGGAATCGGTGGTAAGGATCACCTCGCTTCCGTCTTCCAGCGTAATGTGCAGCTCGCAGATCAGCGCAAAGCGGTCCCCATAAAACCCCAGCACGCCCTTATCAGCGCCGTAACGCCCCTTGTACCAGCCGTTGCCCAACATGACAGCAATCAGGTTCGAGCCAACCGTAAGCTGGCTGGTGATATCGAACGTCTGGTACTGAATCCACCGGTCGTACGCGTTGCAGTAAGGCGTGAAAACCTCGTCGCTGACCTTCTGTCCGTTCAGCTCGAAGCGATACAGCCCCAGCCCGCAAATGTATGCCCGCGCCGCCACTACCTGCGCGGGCAAATCGAACTGCCGGTACAGGATCGGGTGCAAATTATTATCTTCGCAGTCGGGGGTAATCCATTCCGCGACCCAGGGTTCGCCCGTCTTCGAGGTCTCGAACCACGCCGTGTCACTTTCGGCGCTTTCCGTCTCGCCCCAGACCAGAACCTTCCAGAAATAGCGCGTACGGGGTTCGAGCGTGATCGCGGGGCGATAGGCGAGGCTGTCGATACCGGAGCCGTCGATCTTGCCGCTGTCGAAGACGATCCGCTCGAAGGCGGCATCACGACTGACCAGAACCTGAGCGGCAGTCTGCACCATATCGCGGGTGTCCTCGACGATCCAGGAGAAGCCGGGTTGATCGATCGCGTAGCCTAAAGGATTTACAACGTGATTCGTCTTAAGATGGGTTATTTTCACGACCTACCTCGTGCGATTCCGCATTTCCGACGAGCGCACACAGCTTGCCCGGTAAGTGGACCGAAACGGCAATGCCCTACGGCGAGACAACCTTAACGCCAGCCGCGGCCTTGTTGGGCAGCCGGAAAAGATCGTCAACCCGCACCGGCTGGTCCAGCTCCATCGCGCGATTGGCAGCAATCCCCAACATGATCGAGGCGGCGCCATCGACGTGCGACGCGGCCCGGTTGAACGGATCGGGCGGCGGCTCCAGCGCAAACAACTGTTCCAGCAGGATCGGGTCCGCACCGCCGTGACCTCCCCCATTCGCGGACGCAAAGGGAACGTCGTATCCTTCGCCAAACATCGGGTAGACGCGGATTCCGGCCTGCTTGAATGGCCCCTTGCTGGCCTGGGGATTATGCGCTTCGCCCTGCCCCGACACGAGATTCACGTTTTCGACGACGTGCAGTTCGACACGCCCCTTCGTGCCCGTGATGGCGACATTCAGCCCTTCCCATGGGCTGTACGCGAGCAGGCAGTAGGATAGGATCACGCCGTTGCGGTAGCGGGCCGTGACCGCCATCGTGTCTTCAATGGTGATCGGGTCGCCAAAGACGTTCCGGTCGCGGATGTACCCGTTATCCTCTTCCGCGTCGAGATACAACCCCTTCAGCGCGGCGTCCTGATCGAGCAGCAGCGCGAACGGATCGCCGTCCGCCTCGGCCACACCGGTATAACGGTTGTAGGAATAGGTTTCGCCGCGCGCCTCGGCATTTTGCTTGCCATAAAACAGCAGGTCACCGAAGGCAAACACTTCTTCGGGATAGGAGTCGATCCACCAGTTGACGAGATCGAAGTGGTGCGTGGCTTTGTGAACCAGCAGCCCGCCGGAGTTTTGTTTTTCGCGGTGCCAGCGCCGGAAGTAATCTGCGCCGTGGTAGGTATCGAGCAGCCACGAAAAGTCTACGCTGAGGGGACGGCCCACAACGCCCTGCATCAACAGCTCGCGCAGCTTGGTAAAAGCCGGGGCATAGCGGTAATTGAAGGTGACGGTGAGCTTCTTGCCCGTGCGATCGATCGTATCGAAGATGGATTGGGCTTTCCGGGCATCGGTCGTCATCGGTTTTTCGGTGATGACATCGCAGCCAAGCTCCATCGCCCGGTTGATGTACTGGTGGTGGGTCGCGTCGATGGTGGCGACAATCACCGTATTCGGGTGCGTGTCGGCAATCATCCGGTCAAATTGATCGGCATGGTAGGTTGGCACAGGAGCCGCGCCCCACTGCATCTGGATCTGCTGGTTGTGCCAGTTCATCCGGGTTTGGCTCAGATCGCAGAGGGCAACTAACTGGCAGGACTCACGATAGGTATCGGTAATCGCCTGGATGAACATCCCCGCTCGACCACCCGTACCAACCACTGCAAAACGTTTTGTTTCGCTCACAAATACTCCTTTTGGGCTTGATGGAGCTGTTTTACCTGGGTGGTTGGACACTTTTGCGCACAATCAGGTCAGGTATCAGCACATGTTGGTGATGTGTGTAGTTCGGGTCGGTGATCTGTTCGAGCAGAAACTGCGACGCCAGTTTGTTCTGAATGTCGAAATCGAAACGGACCGTCGTCAGGGGTGGAATAAGGTACGGTGCGATCGCGTCATCATCGAAGCCGACAACGGACACATCATCGGGCACGCGCAGGCCGTGCTCATGCAGCGCGGACAGCGCTCCCATTGCGGCGTGATCGTTTACGACCGTGATCGCAGTGAACGACTCGCCCCGTTTCAGAAACTCGCAAACGCCGTCATACCCCGTCTTCATGGCCTTGGAAAACGTGGAGTAGTCCCCCGCGTAACTCGGCCCAGGCTCAAGCCCTTGCGATGTCAGGATGCTGAGCCACGTATCGTGGCGCAGGCGAGGATTGATAAACCCCAGCGATCCGGTGATCTCCGCGATGCGCTCGTGACCCTGATCGATCAGGTGCTGCACGGCCAGACGCGTCGCATGCTCCTGGCTGTACCCCACCCACGTCAGCTTCGAATCGATCACGTAGTCGCGCCGCACGATCGGGATGCCGTGGCTCATCGCCAGGAGATCGTCGTCCGCCATCTGTAATTTAGGAGCGTAAAGAATGATGCCATCAACGAGCCGGGCCGCCGCTTTATCGAGCGTGAGGCCAAAATCTGCCAGCGTGCATTCCGAATAGAGCGTGGAATAGCCCGCCTCATTGACGAACTGGCCCATTCTTGGCAGCTCGATGCCAAAGTGGACGTCCATCACAATAATTTCGATGATGTTCGACTGGTGGGTCGTGAGCATTTGCGCGCCGAGGTTGCGCTGGTAGCCCATTTTTTTGATGACACGCTGTACGCGGGCGCGTGTTTCAGGAGCGACTTCCGGGTGGCTGTTGATCACGCGGGATACGGTCCCATACGACACCCCGGATTCGCGGGCAACATCCTGGATCGTTGGTCGCTTACCTTTCTTCGTAGCCATTAAATCACCCCATCTAAATTGTTGCCCATATCACGGTCGAAAAACCGTAATCAGTCACGAACACTATAGCAAGAATTTAGAAATTTGTCGATACACCTCGTGATTTTTTGCTTGACAGTGAGGAAAACCTCCAATAAGATGGGAGTGTAAACGGTCACGGAAATAGACGAACTACTCGGCGGAAGAAGGTGAACACCGTGTGAGCCGGACACAATTCAGGCACGTTGCAGAACCGATCTTCAGCAGCAACTGGCAACTGGAGTGCGGCCCCACTGACGGCCTTTGTATGCCTCCAAAAGTAGAGGTAAGGAAGTCCTTTGTGAGTAAAATGTCCGGTATCATCGAGTTTGGCAGGCGCAATGCGGTCGGTTACATGTTCCTCGCGCCGTGGCTTCTGGGGTTCCTCGTACTGACGCTTTACCCCATGCTGTACTCGCTGGGGCTGAGTTTTACGGATTATGACTTCACGCAGCCTGATTCGACGCACTGGATCGGGCTTGCCAATTACCAGAAAATGTTTGGGTCGTCGCTCGGGCAGTCCGAATTCACCGCGCCCACGGGCGAAGTGATGCGCGCCGATCCGTACTACATGAAGTCGCTCTCCGTGACCTTCACCTACGTGTTTGCATCCGTGCCGCTGAAGTTGATCGTCGCCCTCGGCGTAGCGGTGCTGATGAACCAGAAGCTGCGCGGGGTGTCATTCTACCGCGCCGTGTATTACATCCCCACCTTGCTCGGCGGCTCCGTCGCCATCGCTGTTCTGTGGCGCAAGCTGTTCGAAAAAGACGGCCTCGTAAACGGCATCCTGGGATCAATCGGCTTCAGCGATCTGCCGGGCTGGATCACCAACCCCCAGTACTCACTCTGGACACTCATTCTGCTGACGGTGTGGCAGTTCGGCTCGTCGATGATTATTTTCCTCGCGGGACTGAAGCAAATTCCGCAGGAGTATTACGAGGCGGCCAGTGTAGACGGCGCCAACAAGGTGCGGCAGTTTTTCTCCATCACGATCCCCCTGCTCTCGCCCGTTATTCTGTTCAATCTGGTCATGCAGATGATCTATGCCTTCCAGGCGTTCACGCAGGCATACATCATCGGCGGCGGCAAGGGCGGCGTGCTCAACTCGACCCTGTTCTACACGCTCCACCTGTACATTCAGGGATGGACATACCACGAGATGGGCTATGCGTCGGCAATGGCGTGGGTTCTGCTGCTGATCATCGGAGGAATCACGGGGATCATCTTCCTCTCGTCGAAGTGGTGGGTATCGTATGGAACCGGGGAATAACATGAAAATCGCTACGATTGCGCGCCATACGCTGACACACATTTTCATCATCACCCTGGGCCTGTTGATGATCTACCCTATTGCCTGGATGATTATCAGCTCGTTCAAGCCCAACAATATGATTTTCAGCGACACGAGCCTTATCCCAAAGACCGTGACCATTGACAACTACATCAGCGGGTGGAAAGGCTACGCGGGCACGACCTTCGGGCGGTTCTTCGCAAACTCGCTGTTTATCTGCGGGGTGTCCATCGTCGGCAACCTGATCTCGTGCACCATGGCGGCCTACGCATTCGCGCGACTCAAGTTTGTGGGCAAAGGCGTCTGGTTCGTGGTGATGATGGGAACGCTGATGCTGCCGGGACACGTCACGCTCGTGCCGCGCTATATCCTGTTCAACACCTTCGGATGGGTCGGGACGTACCTCCCCATACTCGTGCCGAAGTTCCTTGCGACGGATGCGTTCTTCGTCTTCCTGCTCGTGCAGTTCATACGCGGCCTGCCGAAAGAGATCGAGGAAGCGGCGATCATCGACGGGTGCGGGCAGGTCGGGGTATTCCTGCGCATCGTCATACCGCTCGCAGCCCCTGCCCTGGTGACGACGGCACTGTTCACCTTCCTGTGGACGTGGGACGACTTTTTCAATCACCTGCTCTACCTGACAAGGCCGGAAACGTTCACGGTCGCACGGGCGCTGCGTACGTTCGTCGGCGACGCGGGCGCGGTATCCAACTGGGGCGGCGCGCTGGCGATGTCCACGCTCTCGATTGTTCCCGCCTTCATCCTGTTCTTCTCGCTTCAGAAATACTTCGTGCAAGGGATCACGACGACGGGCCTCAAGGGGTAGCAGATTGCTCAGGAGAAAACATATATGAAATGACGCTCGGGGACGTATTTCGAACCTACCCAATGAAACTATTAGACAAAAACAGGAGAGTTCAAAGATGAGGAAATTTTACACTATCACGTTCATGGCGCTGCTCGTGGCGATGCTTGTAGCGTATATCCCGCCGACCGCAGCGCAGGACGGCTCCGACGGACTCCCCGAATACACGGGCGAACCGGCTGAACTCCGCTTTAGCTGGTGGGGCAACGACGACCGCGCCGAGCGCACCATGAAGGTGATCGATCTGTTCGAGGCCGCGTATCCCGACATCACCGTTGTCGGTGAGCCGAATGGCGGCGCGGGCGACCACTTCCAGATTCTCGACACGCAGTTGGCGGCCAACGACGCCCCCGACATCATCCAGTTCGGCGGCAACTGGCCCGACTACACGCAGTATCTTGAGCCGCTGAATGATTACCTCGGCGCGCAGCTCCTGATCGACACGCCGGAGACCTTTGACCAGGCCGCGCTCGTCCCCGCAACGGACGCCGACGGCAACCTGTACGCGATCAGCCTGGGCACCAACACGCTCGTCCTGGCCTATAACAAGACGATGATCGAAGCGGCGGGCGTTGACCTGCCTGCGGATAACCTGTCATGGGACGAGTTGATCGCCTACGGTGAGGAACTCAAGGCGGGCCTGCCCGAGGGTGTCGCGCCTTTCGTGGACAACAGCACGAATCAGGCGAACTACCTCAGCTACTTCTACACGCAGCAGGGCACCCCGATCTGGACGCTAGACGACGGCGGCACCTCCTACGCGACGCTTGAGTCTGCCCAGAAGTGGCTTCAGATGTGGGCCGACATGCGCGACGCGGGCCTGATCCCTGACGCGGACACCACCTACACCTACACCGAAGACGGCCCGGACAGCTCGGCGTTTGTGGCGGGCAAGGCAGCGATCAACCTGATCTGGAGCAACCAGGCGGCGGCCTATCAGGCAGCGATGACCGACGAACTCGGCATGACGACGCTCCCCACGGGCGGCGAGCCTGCGTACGCGATCCAGATGAGCCAGTATCTGGCAGTCAATCAGAACAGCGAGAATAAGGAAGCGGCGGCGCTGTTCATCAACTTCTTCGTGACCAGCCCCGAAGCGGGCGCGATCCTCGAAACCAACCGCGGCGTGCCGTCTTCGCCGGTCGTGCGCCAGGCCATCGCGGAGCAAGCGACCCCGCTTGATGCGGCGATCTACCACATCTACGATGCGGTCTCCGATCGCACGGTCCCGCAGGGTCCGAACCTCCCGAACGACCAGGAATTCGTGAACGAGCTGGAGCTGATCGGCCAGCAGGTCGCCTACGGGCAATCCTCGGTCGATCAGGCTGCTGAAGACTTGCAGGCGTTGATCGAACGCCTCGCAGTCAAGTAACTTCTCGTAAAAGGTAGCTGACTATCAACGGCGCGGGATCCTGTGATCCCGCGCCGTGCTTATATCCCGATCTGCCCCAACGCCAGATCCGTCGCAGCAGGTCGCCTCTGATAGGCTCGCAGCATCAGAAACGCAACGACGCCCAGAATGAACTCCGACACCGCCGCCGAAGCCCAAATCCCTGTCAAGGAAAACAGCCGCGAGGCCAGCAGCAGAACCGGCAGCTTGACGAGGATGATACCTCCCAACGTCAGCAGGAGCGCTTCCCTGGCCTGACCGATCGATTGGAAATAGGCGGCGATCATCACCGACACACCGCCCAGCGGACAGGCAAACGCCATTAACCTCAAGGCCACCTGCCCTTCGCTGATGATCGCGGACTCCTTCGACAGCAGCCCGATCAGCGCTGCCGGGATGAGCAGGCACAGGCCGCCCACAAACAAGCCATAGGCCACCGACGAGCCAAGTGAATAGGTAATGGTTTTCCGAACGCGGTCGAACTTCTTCTGGCCGAAGTTATAGCCCACGATCGGCTGCATCCCCTGCACGATGCCCGCCTGAGGCGTGTTCAAGCTGGAAAAGAGCCGGTTCACGATGGCAAACACACCCAGCGCGCTGTCGCCGCCGATCTGCTTCAACAGGTTATTGGTGACGACGACCACCATGCTGGCGCTGATGCTTTTCATGAAGGAGGGAAACCCGATGATGATGACCTCGCCAATGATCGTCCAGTCCGGTTTGAAATATGAGGTTTTTATCTTATAGGTCCGGTTCTTCCTGAAAAAGAAAAAATGGATGCTCATGCCTGCGGAAACGGCCTGCCCAGTAACGGTCGCCAGGGCCGCGCCGGACACGCCCATATGCAGCACGATGATGAACAGCCAGCACAGCACGATGTTGGTGCTCACGGGGATCACCCACATCGCGGTGGAATAGCGGACGTTGCCGTCTGCGCGGACGATCGCCGAATAGCCCGTGCTGGTGAGGGCCCCCAAAAAGATGATGCGGCCATAGTCGATTGCATAGGGCGCGATGCTGTCCGTCGCGCCAAGCAGGTAAACGATCGGTTTGATGAACAGCGCGCCGAACACCGTTATCGAAAGCGCGACGGCCCAGAAAATCAGGAACGTATTGGCGACCGTCCTGGACGCTTTTTCGGGTTTCGCCTCACCGAGCGCCCTCGACACCACCGACGCGCCGCCAGCCCCGACGGTCGTGGCGACGCCGCCGAGCGCGATCAAAACCGACGAAATGATCGATGCCCCCGCAGCGGCAAGCGAATTGATGCCTACCGACAGGAAGTACGTGTCCGTGACGCTGTAAATGGCATAGACCAACAGCGAAAACGTAGTCTGGGAAGACATTTCCAGCAGAAGCTTCCCGATCTTCTCGGTTCCCAGGCGTTCGACATTCGACGGGCCAGCCATTGCCGGATCAGTTTTCCTGCAGCCACTTCATGGTCGGAACGATCATTTGCATCGCCAGATTACTGACAAAATCCGTATCGTAGTTACGGTAATAACATTCGGTTTTCATCACCAGCCCGAGGTGCAGCGTATAGAGGCAGCACCGCGCTTCCTCCGCGTGCGTGAAGGACGTCTTTCCGTAACCTTTCAGGCTTTCGGAGATATCCCCAAAGGTCACCGCCCGGAACTGCGCTTCCATCAGCGGATCGGCCCAGAGCGCGCGCTCAAAGTCGAGAATGCCGGTAATCCGGCCCTCTTTCACAAAGAAATTCAGATCCCAGGCATCCCAGTGAACCAACTGCGGCGTGGTCACCTCTTCCAGGGCGGACGCATGTTTCAGGATGGCGTCGCGGATGTCATCCACGCTGAAACCGTACTCAGCGTCTTTTCGCAGGCCGTCGTCCAGCACCGAATCCGCAATCTTGATAAAAGCGTCTCTCCAGGTCTTGCTGCGCAGGCTGTCATTCCCATCATAGCCGAAATAGGTGCCTGTAAAGCCGTTGATCTCGCGGATGATGGCACCGATACTCTGGTCGATCTGCGCCTGAAGCTCTGGGGGCAGAGACGCTTTGACGTGTTCCAGGTTGTCCCCGGCGAGTTTCTCCATGAAAAAATAGTCCGAGTCGCATAGATCCCGGTCGGTATCGAAACAATAGATTTCCGGCACTGGGATGGCCGGGTTCTGCGCTACCAGATGCATGGATGCGACCTCGGTCGTCATGATATTCTTCTCGTAGGTCATCACTTCGGCGCTTACGGGCGGCGCGATCTTGAGAATGACTTCCCTGCTATCAGACAGCCGGACGTTGTACGCCGCGTTAAACCACCCTTCCTTTAGCTCCGTTACCACGTCTTCACCGGCTGCGAGTGACACGCCGCCAAAAGCTTTTTCAACCATCCCTGCAACTTGCTCGCGCGTCTTTCTGTTTTTTGTTTTGCTTTCCATGCCGGTCAAATCCTCGCTGGGTCAAACAACCTGAAAAATATGGATTCACACGAGTCTGTGTGGAACAGCAGCAGGGGCGCAGCGTGCCGCGCCCCGAAATTGCTTCTTACTCGACAGTCAATGTTGCCTTCAACAGATCCTCATCCCGCGACGAAGGGCCAACCAGGATCTCGAATTCACCCGGCTCCACCACGGCGTGAGCCTCGGCGTCCACGATCTGTAACGCCTCCCAGGGCAGCGAAACCTGCACGGTCTGCTGCTCTCCGGGCGCAAGGTGCACGCGGGCAAACCCCTTGAGCGCCTTGTTCACCCAGGTGACCGAGGTCACGACATCGCTCACATAGACCTGCACGATCTCATCCCCGGCGCGCTGCCCGGTGTTCTCCATATCGACGGAGACCGTCACGGCCTGCCCCTGCGTGATGGTAGGCTGATCGAGCCGCAGGTTTGAATAACGATACTGCGTGTAGCTCAGGCCGTGCCCGAAGGAAAAGAGAGGTTCTTGCGTGAGATCGGCGTACCGATCGCCGTGCTGGCCGCGTACCTGGCTGTAAAACACTGGCTGCTGGCCGACATGCACCGGGAATGAGATCGTCACCTTGCCCGATGGATTCAACTGCCCGAACAGCGCTTCAGCCAGCGCGCGCCCGCCTTCCATACCGGGGTTGAACAGCTCGACGATGGCCGCGGCGCGCTTCGCAGTAGGCGGCAGCACCAGCGGCTTGCTGTTCACCAACACGACCACCAGCGGCTTGCCCGTCTTCTCCAGCGCATCGAGCAGCGCGATCTGCCCGCCCTGCAGTTCCAGCGTGGCCGTACTTTGCGTCTCGCCCATGAACTTCAAGTGATCGCCCACGACTACCACGACCACATCCGCCGCGTCCGCTGCGGCAACGGCGGCGGGAATGCCGGAAAGATCGTCGTCAAAGATCGAGCAGCCGCGCTCGTAGCGAACCGTGCTGCCAGCAGGAGCCAGGGCGCGGATGCCGTCCAGCACGGTCGTCGTCTTTTCGCGCGGCTGCTTGCCTGCCTCCGGCGGGTGCTGCGACGCCCCCAGCGACCAGTCACCGAGCTGCTGCAAGTCGTCATCGGCGTTGGGGCCGATCACGGCGATGGACATCGCCGCCGCCGGATCGAGTGGAAGCAGGCCGTTATTTTGGAGGAGCACCAGACTCTGGCGCGCGGCGGTGAGGTTGATGGCGCGATGATCGGGCCGTGCAATCTCGGCGGCAGCGCAGTCGAGATCGGGATAGCGGGGATCCTCGAAGAGTCCCATGCGGAACTTCAGCGCGAGCAGCCGGGCACAGGGCGCATCGATTTCTGATTCGGCAAGACGCCCGCTGCGAACGGCTTCGATGGCGCCCTCATAGAATTCCGGCGTGGTCATCATGATGTCGTTGCCCGCGCGCAGGGCCACGATCGCGGCATCCGCGTACGTAGCGCACACCTTCTGCTCCCGTACAAGCCGCCCGACGTTATCCCAGTCGGTCACGACCACACCGCGAAAGCCCCATTCATCCTTCAGAACCTCGGTAAGCAGCCAGCGATTGGCCGTCGAGGGGACGCCGTCCATGGACTGGTAGCCCGTCATGAAGGTCATTGCGCCCGCACGGGCGGCGCGCTCGAACGGCGGCAGGAAGTAGCTCCGGAGCTTGCGGCGCGAGAGATCCGCCTCGGACGCGTCACGACCGCCCTGCGTCTCGGAATAGCCCGCGTAATGTTTGGCGGTGGCAAGCACAGCCGCCGGGTCATCCAGGCCGCGCCCCTGGTAGCCGCGAATGAGCGCCGCGCCAAGTTCACCGATCAGGTACGGGTCCTCCCCGAACGTTTCCCCGGTGCGGCCCCAGCGCAGATCGCGCGTCAAACAGAGCACGGGCGAAAACGTCCAGTGAATCCCGGTCGGCACCATTTCTTCGGCGGTCACGCGCCCAACCTGTTCGAGCAGCTCCGGGTTCCAACTGCACGCCAGGGCAAGCTGGGTCGGAAAAATCGTCGCGCCCTTCCAAAACGAATGGCCGTGGATGGCGTCCTCGCCCACGAGCAGCGGGATCCCCAGCCGGTTCTGCGCGGCCAGATCGATCGCCCGGCTGATCTTCTCGCCGAGGATGTGAAGAAGGGAGCCGGGCTGAAAGGTCGTGATGAACGAGAGATCCTCGCTGCGTGCGTCCCACAGCATCAGTTGGCCGACCTTCTCTTCAAGGGTCATGCGGCCAAGCAGATCCGCGACGCGTTCTTCAACGGTCAGCGTGGGGTTACGGTAGGCAGGCGTGAGCGCGGAGGAATCAGGTGAAATGGTTGGCATAGGGTACTCCTGGGATAAGAGCAGGTAACAAATGTTGGTTGATCAAAAAACCCGCCCAACAGGGCCGGTTCGGCAAACATTTTATGCGATCCGCGCCGCGCACAGCGCGAACAACAGGTCGTCTCAGATAAGCTCATCACCGGACGATACCGGCTGCATGTACCTCCTGACACAGTGAAAGATCATTTCGCGGCGCTGGTAAATTCCGCAGGCATCTCCGCCGCAATGATGACTAACCGGCTGATCAGGCCATCGACCAGACCCGCGATATCACCGGTCTCATGGTCGTACCAGGCATTGAATGCCGTATCGTGCAGCGCTCGCGTAAGAAACGCCAAAAGCATCGGCGTATTGTCGCTATCTGTGGCGCCCATCCGCTGCGCCATCAATGCCGCGATGCGTTCCTCAAGGCGGCTGCGGCGCTCCATCACGGCACGCCGGAGCGCGCTGGTCTCGCGCAGAAGACGTATGGTGCTGCGAGCGAGATCCGGCTCGGTCAGGCCATATTCTATGGCAGGCACGAGGGCGTTGCGGATGGCGAGCAGCGGCGGCTCAGCGAGAGGCCGCGCCATAAGCTCAGCCAGCAGACGATCCCCCAACCGATCTTCGCGAACGACCATCACGTCTTCTTTAGACTCGTAGTAGCGGAAGAACGTCCGCCGGGAGACGCCCGCGGCCTGGGCAATCTCCTCGACAGTGACCGCCTCGAAGCCACGTTCCAGGAACAATTTCTCGGCGGCGGCACTCAGAGCGCCCCGCACCACCTGCCGCTTACGCGCCTTGAGAGTCGCCGGGGCGGACGGCACCGCTTCGGCAAACGGCCTGGCTTTCGGTTCCCTGTCTTTCAGGTGTGTGGTATCCATACGCGCATAATAGCACAGGATGCCGATAATGTCACTGAGTGCCATTTTGTTGCGGTCACCTGCTTTTTCGTTCGGCGGCGCAATGCCCTGTTTGCGGTTCAGGTGCGAAGTCAGTGAAACAGGGTCGTATGCGCTCGAAAACACCCGTCCACTTGATCCGTATACTTTTGACGCCGCAAAACGCCCGCATTTCTCTATTGCCGTCCCGTGCAGCCCGTATTAAAATACACCGCATGATCGCGTTATATCTGCTTTTCCTCTTGAACGAAATCCGCGCACAGGGCTCAAGTGCCCCTTATACCTCCGTGCCCGGCAGCCAGTAACACCCTAAGTATCACAAGCACAAAGCCAACTCTAAGCCACGGGCACGCCCTGTGGCTTTTTTGTTTTTCGTCCACGAGGAAACACGATGAACGAACACGATGGATTGCGCACGTTTCTGATCATCTGGTTCGGCCAGACGATTTCGATGCTCGGCACAGCCATGACGAGCTTTGCCCTGACCATCTGGGCCTATGACCAGACCGGCAAAGCCACCACCCTGGCGCTGCAGGGCTTTTTCATGTACTTCAGCTACTCGCTGGTGGGGCTCGTTTCAGGCGTCTGGGTCGATCGTTGGGATCGCCGCCGCGTGATGATCCTCAGCGACCTGGGCGCAGCGCTGATCACGTTGGGCCTCTTAGGGCTGTACAGTACCGGCGGTATGCGGATCGGGCACCTGTACGCGGCACAACTGCTGTCGGGTGTTTTTTCCGCGTTTCAAAGTCCGGCCAACAGCGCGGTGATGACCCTGCTGATTCCGCGCAAGCATCTGGTACGCGCTAACGGGCTGCAAACTCTGGGGCAGAATACCAGCCAGATTCTTTCTCCTGTTTTTGCCGGGCTGCTGCTGCTCGCGATCGGGC
This sequence comes from Aggregatilinea sp., assembly GCF_036822615.1. Lineage (NCBI taxonomy): Bacteria > Bacillati > Chloroflexota > Anaerolineae > Aggregatilineales > Aggregatilineaceae > Aggregatilinea > Aggregatilinea sp. The sequence goes on from NZ_DAISHJ010000002.1 coordinate 154,049, forward strand.
TGCGCGGCGTGATGGTGATCGACCTCACGACGGCCCTGTTTGCGATCGGCACGCTGCTGAGTATGCGGATTCCGCGCCCGCCCGTTTCCGCCGAGGGGCAGCGTGCCCTCAGCGCGAATCGCTGGCAGACGTTCACGTTCGGCCTGCGATACATCGCCCAGCGGCGAGGACTGCTCGGCATGATGGTAGTCTACATGCTGATCAACCTTTACGCCGGGCTGACGTGGTTTGGCGTGCTGTCTGCGATGATCCTCTCCCGCAGCGGCGGCAGTGAAACCACCCTGTCAGCCGTGCAGTCGGCGTTGGGGCTTGGCGGCGTGTTGGGCGGCGTCATACTGACGGTCTGGGGCGGACCCAAGCGGAAAGTCCACGGCATGTTAGGCATCGCCGGAATTTCGTTTCTGCTGGGAGATGGCATCCTGGGACTGGGCCAGACGCCTGCCGTCTGGATCGCCGGGGCATTCCTGGGATCGCTGGCAGTGCCTACCCTCATCAGCTCGAACCGCTCCATCTGGCAGTCTAAAGTCCCGTCAGACATTCAGGGACGCGTGTTGGGCGCAGCGATGGCGCTGCAAAGCATCACGACGCCGATCGGCTACCTCGTGGCGGGGCCGCTGGCCGACGACCTGCTCGAACCGGCCATGCGCGCCGGGGGGACGTTCACCAGCGTCTTCGGGCCGATCACGGGCACGGGGCCGGGCGCGGGTATGGCCGTGATGTTCCTGCTCACGTCACTGGCCGGATGCCTGACCTGTTTCGGCGGCTATCTGATCCGCGATCTGCGCAATGTGGAGCGCAATCTACCGGATGCGCCGGAATCGGTTCTCACACGGCAAGCTGAAGCCGCCCCGGTAGGGGACTAAAAGCGAACATCGAGCGCTTCCTGGTGGACGGCAGCAGCATCCATCAGGAAGCCAGCCTCACAACAACGTATGGCGATACAGCCCACAAATCAGGCACCGTTTACCTGTCCGGGAACAACTTCAAGTATGTGACGCCATCTAAATCCACATCGTAGTAGGCGGTCATGATGTAATCCTGCTGATACCCCTGCGACATATAAAACGCTCGCGCCCCTGTGTTCGTCACGGGTGTATCCACATAGACGCCCCGCCCGCCCCTGGCAATGACGAACGTCTCCGCTTCGTTAACCAGGCTCGACGCGATCCCTTTGTGCCGCATCGAGGGATCAACCACGAGTCCGTGAATCTGAGACAGGCGATTCCACTGGTAAAACTGAACCGAAATGTACCCCGAAAAAACCTCGTTGTAGTGCGCAACGAACACCCTGGAGTCCACCGTATCGGTCGCAAACGCCCGAACAGCAGCAAGCTGCCCGTCAATGTACTGTCGTTCCCAACCTATACGTTCAAGGATGCCCGCAATCGACTCGTAATAGTGGTCCTCAAACCGGGCAACTGTTAGCGTACTGCGCGATTCCAATACTCGCCTCCTTTAACTTTGAGCGCCAGGGTTCGATCTCTATGCGAAATATGGTTAAACAAGCCACCATCGCCAAATAAAACGCCTCTATGCCAAAGCATGCGCCAAGGCGCTGAGTTTTACAACTGGGCGCGCTGCCGGGAACGCAGCGGCAGGCAGAGACCATTCCATCCCCGCTGATTTGACGAGCCGCGTTTTGGGGCAGCAGCCGCTGGCGATTGGGGCGCTACATCAATTTGAGCATCGTGCGGGGTGGCGCTACCATTTGATCGTGCAGCATGGTAGGGGAAGCGGCTGCAAGTAAGAATTACTGCGCATCAAGGTATCACTCAGGAGAGATTTTTATGTCCGATCAGAGGTGTCTGCCGCGTAGCGCCCCTGAAGCGCAAGGGATGACGTCGTCCGCCATCTATGACTTTGTGGAAGCGGTCGAGGAACAGATTACCGATCTGCATTCGTTCGTGCTGCTGCGTCACGGGGTTGTGGTGTCCGAAGGAGGATGGTCCCCGTATGCCCCGACCTATCCCCATATGTTGTATTCGCTCAGCAAAAGTTTCACCTCAACAGCCATCGGCATGGCGGTTGCAGAGGGGCGGCTGACCGTTACCGACCGGGTGCTGTCATTTTTCCCGGATGAAGCGCCGTCTGAGGTCAGTGCAAACCTGGACGCCATGCAGGTTCATCATCTTTTGTCGATGTCTACCGGCCACGCCGAAGACACCACTGACTACATGCGCGCCCGGCCAGACGGTCGTTGGATCGAGGAATTCCTGGCGCTGCCGGTTGTGTACGAACCGGGCACACACTTTCTGTACAACACCGGCGCGACCTACATACTTTCAGCGATCGTGCAAAAGCTGACCGGCATGACCCTGCTGGACTATTTGCAGCCACGGTTATTCGAGCCTCTTGGCATCAAAAATCCCGCCTGGGAAATGTCACCCGAGGGAATTTGCACGGGTGGATTTGGTCTGGCAGTCACCACTGAGGACATCGCCAAGTTCGGGCAGCTCTATCTTCAGAAGGGCCAGTTCAATGGCCGCCAGTTGGTGCCCGAAACGTGGGTCGAACAGGCATCATCGCACCAGATCAACAACGGCGATGATGAAAACAGTGATTGGGCGCAGGGCTACGGCTACCAGTTCTGGCGATGCCGTCACGGTGCGTACCGGGGCGATGGCGCGTTTGGGCAGTACTGCGTCATCATGCCAAGTCAGGATGCCGTACTTGCCATCACGGGAGGCCTGGGCGATATGCAGCCGGTGCTGAATCTGGTCTGGCAACATTTGCTTCCCGCAATGAGCGAGAGCGCACCGATCCCGGAGCACGCTCACGATCACGAGAAACTGTCCAAGAAGCTGAACAGCCTGGCGTATCTGCCGCCGCAGGGACCGCAAACATCGTCGTTCGCGCATCAGGTGTCGGGAAAGTCGTTTTTGATGGCCCCCAACGTACCGGGTGTCACGTCGATGTCGTTCGACTTTGCCACGGCGGACGCCACACTCACGCTGCGCACCGAACACGGCACGCAGCAGATCGCCTGCGGACTCAGCGCGTGGTGCGAAGGAGACCTCGCCCTGTTCCCCTACAGCGCGCGCGTGGTCGCCAGCGGCATCTGGCAGGACGAGCAGACGTTTGTGATGACGCTGCGCTACGTCGAGACGCCGTACGTACACACCTTATCCTGCCATTTTGCAGATGAGCGCATCTCGGTCGAGGGGAGCATCAACGTATCCTTTGGGGCGACAACCTATTCGTTGACAGGTAAACTCGATCGATAAAGCGCACGTTGATCCTTTCATCCAGGTGACAGATAACCAGCATCGAGGTCCACCGGGATTTGACAGCAACGCCCGTGTCATTTCGTCTCGGTGAACCTCGACGGCAGAGCGGTGAATCGTGTTAGTTCCTACAATCAGGGGACAGTTAGCAGGAGTTTGCCGGTTCCAATACGCGTACTTTACACGATCCACCTGAGTAGTTGTGGTAGATCGCCCGGCGTCGTTGAGCTACGAGAAGACAGCCCGCTGCACCCTTGTTCGGGCACATCAGTTTCGTGTGAATCACACAACATGGCGGGCTGTTCAGCGGGCCGTTTTATGGGACAATCGATATATAGACATTAAAATTCTGACGAGGGAACGACTGACTATGGTGACAGATACGCGCGTTATCCCGGTCATCCTGTTAGGAACCGGCAATGTGGGCGGCACGCTGCTGCGCTTGATTCAGGAAACACGCGCCACAGCCGCCCGGCGTAAGGGGTTGGAACTGCGCCTGATCGGGCTGGGCGATATCAGCGGCCTGCTTTATGACCCGGCGGGTCTGCCTGACGATCTGCTTCAGGCGGCACAGCGCGCCGCCGAACAACGCCAGACGCTCGATGTTCTACCCGGCATCCGCCCGCTGGAAGACCTGCCGGGCCTTCTCGACACGGGGGTCGTGCTGGCGGATGTCACCGCCGCGAAAAGCACCGGCGGACTGCTGCAAAGTGCAGTAGCGGCGGGCGGCGGAGCCGTCATGGCAAACAAAAATCCCCTGACCGGCTTGTGGCAGGATACCCGACTGTTGTTCGAGAGGCCGCAGGTACGCTACGAATGTACGGTTGGCGCGGGCCTGCCCGTCATCCGGTCGCTCAAGCACCTGCTCGATACGGGGGATCAGGCGGTCCAGATCGAAGGCTGCCTCAGCGGCACGTTGGGGTATTTGTGCGCCGGGCTGGAACAGGGCACGCCCTACTCCCAGATGGTCGCTCAGGCACGCTCATTAGGGTATACCGAACCGGACCCCCGCGACGATCTGAGCGGACATGATGTGGCACGCAAGGCATTGATCCTGGCCCGGACGGCAGGCTGGCCGTTGGAAATGTCCGATCTGGTCGTGGAGCCCCTCTACCCCACGGCGATGGCCGGGTTGAGCGTGGACGAGTTCCTCGCGGCGGCACACCAGCTCGATGACGAGTACGCCAGCCGCTTCAACGACGCCGGATCCGAGGAAAACACGCTGCGTTACGTCGCCCAGGTAGGGCCGGAAGGCGGCACGGTCGGACTGGCCCCTGTTGCAAAGGCAAGCCCACTCGGGGCGCTGCATGGACCCGCCAACTATATCGCGTTCCACACGCGCTATTATTCCGATCTGCCGCTGGTCATCTCCGGTCCCGGCGCGGGACCGTTAGTGACGGCTGCCGGAGTGCTCGACGACTTACTGGATCTGGCGTCAGATCTCGCCTGAGCACAACTGCTTCGGTTCCGTGCCGGAACTTCGTGCGGCGTAATCCCTCTCAGCTAAACGCTCGCGCTGAGAGGGATCGCGCGCTCGATGCGCCAGACTAATTTTCATGCGTGATAGGTGACTTGGCTCGACGCTAGTTAGCCGCCAGATCTGCGAGGGCGCAGCCTGCGCCGATCTGGTAATACTCCTGCTCCAGACAGGTCAGTTCGCGCACATACCGGTGAGCGCGAGTCCAATCACTTAACTCGTCCAGGGTGAGCAGCTGCCAGCTCTGGACCGCCCCGCCCTCCTCACCTGCCACCACTCTATGCGCGTCCGGGCTGACCGCCAGCGCATAAACACCGCCGTCGGGAACAAGTCGCTGGACTTCGGCAGCTGATTCAATATTCCACACGATGATCGCATCCGCCGCGCCGGAGACAGCAACATGTCCGTCCGCAATGAAGGCAAGGCTCCATACTGGCGCGGTATGCCCCTGCAAGCGGGCCATTTCGCGGCCCGTCTGGAGATCCCACAGAATGATCGCGGCGTCGCGTCCACCGGAAAGTGCATAGCGCCCATCCGGGCTGATCGCCACGCTGTAGATCGCCCCTTCGTGCCCGGATAACCGGAGGATCTCCGCGCCGGTGTTCAGATTCCACTCGATCAGGTTATGGTCGCGCCCACCCGTGAGCGCGATTCGCCCATCCGGGCTGACGGCAATACTGGTCACCGCCCCGTTATGCCCATTGAGTTCATAGCGTGTTTGGCCCGAGGCCAGATCCCAGACGAGGACCGCTCCGTCTTCCAGCCCGGCGATTGCGAGCCGCTGGTCAGGGCTGAACGCCACGCTCAGCACAGCGCTCTGGTGCCCGGCGAGCGTTAGCGTCTCCTGCCACGTCGTTCCATCCAGAAGCTTCAAACGCCCATCCTGAAGCCCGATCAGGACCAACTGCCGGTCCTGGCTTACGGCCATACTCGTCACCGGGCTGCCGACCTGGATCTGCTGAAGCAGCGACTCGCCAGCCCAGATACGCAGCGTGCCATCAATCGAAGCTGCGATCAAGTTATCGTCACCGTCGAAGGCAACCCCCGTGATCCGGTTATCCGCGGCGTCGAAATGAGCCTCTTCGACCGGATTCTGGATATTCCACAGTCGCAGCGTCGTATCGCGCGAGCCGGACACAGCCAGCGTACCGTCCCGGCTGAACACCACGCTGGTCACCGCGTCACTGTGGCCCAGCAGGTGATACGTTTCTTCATCCGTGTCCAGATCCCACATATGCAGACTGCCGTCGGCAGCGCCCACCAGAACGCGTTTCCCCTGCGGATCGAACGCAATACTGCCGATTTCACCGTGCTCGCCGTCTAGCTGCTGGGTGATTTGGCCCGAGCGCCAGTCGAGCAGCGTCAGCGTCCCGTCCGTTGAGCCGAATACGACCTGTCCATCGGGGCCAAGCGCCAACCCGCGCACGGGACTGGCCGCCTTAAAGCGGTAGAGTTCCGCCTCATCGGACACATTCCACACGATACATTCCCGATCGCGCGCGCAGGCGATCAGCGTTTGCCCATCGGGGCTGAGCGCCAGGCCGAGAATCGGGGAGGTGTGGCCTTCAAACCGGGCGCGTTCCTGTCCAGTCGCCAGATCCCACTCGATCACGAACCCATCATTCGACGCGGTGAAAGCCGAAGCGCTGTCGGGGCTGAACGCGACGCTGCGCACCGGTCCATTGTGCCCGGCCAGACGCCACAATTCCTGCCCGGTTTCCGCATCCCAAACGATCGCCACCTGATCGTCTGCGCCGGAAAGCACCATACGCCCATCGGGACTGAACGCGACGCTCTGCACGTCCCCCGTATGCCCGCGCAGGTAGTGCAGCGTGTCGCCCGTGGCTGCGTCCCACAACCGGACGCTCGTATCCGTCGAAACAGACGCGATCACGCGGTTATCGGGGCTGATTGCCACCCCATTGACCGAAAACGCGTGGCCCACAAACAGTTGGCGCGTTCCCGGCGCCAGGGCCACCTCGGACAGCGTGCGCTGCGATATCGCTGACGGATCGACTTCAGCCGCGGCCAATGCCAGACGAACTGCCAGATCCCCGTCACCGCCCTCAAGCGCCTGAATCGCGCTGACCTGCAGCGCCATGCCGTGCGAAATGGCGGCATTGGCGTCGCTGGTTGCACGCGCGCTTTCGGCCTGGTTGCGCTCCTGGCGGGCTTCTTTGCTTTGCGTCAGCGCAATCCCGGCCAGGAGCGTCGCCACGGCGACCGCCCCCAACAGAACCGACACCAACAGCCGCAGGCGGTCGTACGCCCGCTTTTCGAGCACCGCCTCTCGTCGCAAGCGCGCTTTCTGTTCCGCCTGTTGGCGCTCGTGTTCGTCCAACGCCGCGCGGATAAACGCCTTTTCGTGATCGGTCAGGACCAGATCGGTCTGTTCGGCCCACCGTGCATACCGCTCAAGGCGCGATCCGCTCAGCAGGAAGCTGGGATCGCGGTTCGCCTTCAGCCACTCGTCCGCCAGTGACGCGACGTTGCGCTGAAAACGCACATCGTCACGGCTCTGGTCCAGCCAGCGCCGCAGGCGCTCCCACTCACGGATCAGGGTCTCATGCGCGACTTCAACGGTCTGGCTGCGCGTAACGGGGTCCCGGTCGAAGGTCAGAAACCGGGCCTGCGCCAGCGCGCCGATCACTGTATTCAGCGTCCGTCGATCGGTCGAGATCGACATGATTTCCGACAAGAACTCGCGTCGCCGGGTATCCTCTGTTCCCTCCCCCAAAGACACCAGCCGCAGAAATAACTGCCGCGTGACTTCTTGCTCCTCGGCGCTAAAGCTTTCGAACAACCGATCCGCGCGTTGGGACAGCGCCCCGCGCACGCCGCCGATCCGTTTGTACACCCTGGCCGTAATGCCGTAGTCTTCGCGGCTTTCGAAGAGCGCGCTGAGCGAATATTGCAGCAGCGGCAGCGCGCCGGGCTGTTCGTTGAATTCGGTGATCAGGGTAGCGACCACGCCCGAATCGATCGGCACGCCCACCTGCCGGGCAGGCTGTACCACCGCCTGTTCCAGTTCCTGGGGGGTCAGCGGCGTCACCACCTCCGTGCGGATGCGCATCAGCGTACTCATGTGCTGGTGCAGCAGGGGCCGATCGTAAAAATCGGCCCGCAGGGTGATCACCACACGCAAACGGCTGTGCGGCATCGCCAGCGCCGAAAACAAGCTGTCGAGAAACAGCGAGATCGCGTCGCTGTCATCCGACAATGTATACAGCTCTTCGAACTGATCGATGAACAGAAACAGCTCGGCCTGATCGTCCCCGGCAAGGATCTGCTCGATTGCCCGAATCAGTCCAAATTCATCGCGGCGCAGCAGGGTCTCTAAATTGGTAGAAGGCGTGACGGCGACACTCGTCAAAGCGCTCGCCAGCTCCGCGAACGGATCGTCCCCCGGAACCATATCGACGAAAAACCAGTTCTCCGCGCCCCGCATGGCGCCGCGCCGCAGCGCAGGAATCAGCCCGGCTTTAATCAGGCTCGATTTGCCGCTGCCGCTGGGCCCCACCAACGCCAGAAATCGCACGTAGCGGCCTGCTTCTTTCAGGCGATCGACCAGATGACTGACCAGCGTTTCGCGCCCGAAGAAGTAGGCCGAATCCGCTTCCTGAAAGGCGCGCAGCCCTTTATAGGGATTGAGCACAGAATTGGCCGGTTTGCTCGTTTTGACATCGACCGGCGGCTCTAATCCAACAGTATCGAGCAGCGCGTTCATCAAACTCGTGGCATCGGGGTAACGATCGATAGGATCCGGCGCCGTCGCGCGCTGAATAACGTAATCCAGCGCAGACGGGAGATCGGGGCGCTGTTTGAGCAGCGACGGCAGGCGCATATCCCTGCGCACCGACAGCGAACGAGGATCGGAGAGGCCGCTCAGGTGCGGAAAAGGATACTGCCCGGTCAGCATCTCAAAGAGGATAAGACCCAGGCTGTAGACATCAGTGCTGGGGGCAAGCGCGTCGCCGTCGATCTGTTCCGGCGCGGCATACGCCAGGGTGCTGAACGGCGTGTCGCCGTTCCGCGCTTTGTTCGCCAGGGACGCGATGCCAAAATCAGTGAGGTAAGGATTCCCTTCGTCGTCGAGCAGGATGTTCTCGGGTTTCAAATCGCCATGCACCACGCCGTAACGGTGCGCCAGAGATAATGCCGAGGACACGTGCGCCATAACTCGCATCGTATCGGTCATGGACCACCCGTTGCGAGACAGACGATCGCGCAGGTGTCCGCCCCGCAGCCGCCGCATCACCACATATGCCCTGCCCGGCTCGCGCCAATAATCGTACAGCGGCACGATGTAAGGATGTTCCAGGCCCGACACGACCTGGGCCTCGCTTTCGAAGCTGCGAATGAAGGCGGGGTGGTCGGCTAATGCGGGCCAGATGATCTTGATCGCAACTTCCCGTTCCAACACCAGTTGATGCGCACAGTAAACTGCCGCGGAGGGGCCAACGCCGATAACGTGGTCAATCTGGTAACTTTTTATGACTTGCCCGGATAGGTTGTCCATAGTGGCCTCTTGAAATGCGGGAACTGTGCCAAGCCGTTGAAGCGCCATTGGGTCTGTTGCAGGAAGCCAAAAGCTGCATTCCGGATCACTGCCGGGCGCAGCCGTACCATGCATGGGCTGCCGTTCCGTCTTCAGCAACCGCAGCGGGGAGGATAAACGCAACAGGTTAATGTTCTGCCAAACGCAGTTTAATGTTTATAAATAGATCGCTATCGGTGAGATTTAACTTAATAACGGAGAAGCCAGGGATTTATAAAACGTGTTCTGGGGCTATTGCAGGAATGGTGCACGATCGTTACAAGCCCCATCTCCGTGTGCTGCGCTGAATCTGACCTGCGACATCGTGACGAGTCCGAGGCTACAAGCGCGCCAGGTCGGGATCCCTCACGATCCCCACCAGGTCGGAACGAAAAGTGTGTTCTTCGCAGGCAGGCCGCTGAGTGTCCCCATTTCAGTTAACCGGATTTAGCATGTAAACCCGATCGGCAGGGTTTGATAACCGGCGGATCGCGGATTCATCCCATACCGAAACCGGTCGTGGGTTAAATCCTTTTGTTGTTTTCTTCTGAAACTGCTATCGAAAGTTTGCGATCCCTAAACCTGCCCTTAAACTAGGGGCAGGATAGTAGGTGTCGATATCGTCATGCTGTGCTCTTGCCAACAGGGGAGATGGAACACCTTGAAAAAGAAAGTCACTCTGATCATAGTGGCAGCGCTGGTGGTGTTTGGCCTGATACCGGGCATCGCATCTAGAACGGCCTATTCGCAGGATGCGCCCGTTGAAATCACGTTCGTGCACATTTTCTCCGATGAACGCGACGTTCGGCTGGAAACCATCCAGCAGATCGCCGCCAACTTCATGGCCGAGCACCCGAACGTGACCGTCAACCTCGAATCCAACACGGACAGCTACGCGAGCATCTTCGAAGGTGCACTGCGTGCCGCCGAACAGGGAACCGGGCCGGACGTGGTGCAGATCGAAGATACGCTGCGGCAGATCGCCATCGACTCGCAGTACTTCGTGAAGATTGGGGACTACGCCAGCGAGGAACAACTGGCGACGATCCCCGACATCATCACCCCCATGCGCAACTACTACAATCTGGACGACGAAATCTGGGGCCTGCCCTGGAACGCCTCCAACCCGGTGATGTACTACAATCCGGCCATGTTCGAGGCCGCCGGGCTGGACCCCAACACCCCGCCCCAGACGTTCGACGAGATCACTGCGGCGTGCGACGCGATCATGAGCGCCGGAATCGAAACGCTGGAAGGCTGCATCAACTGGCCGATCACGAGCTGGCTGCCGGAGCAGTGGCTTTCGATGCAAAACGCGCTGTTCATCAACAACGACAACGGGCACAGCGCCCGCGCCACCGAAGCACTGATCGACAGCCCTGAAATGCTGCGCATCATGACGTGGTGGAAAGATCTGGCCGACAAGGGCTATTTCGTCTACAGCGGCAGCACCGAGGCGTATACTTCGGAAGGGCTGCTGTTCATCAGCGGCAAGACCGCGATCCACCTGAGCACCAGCGCGGGGATCAGCAACGTTTTGAATTACTCGCAGACCCTGGGCGGCTTCGATCCAGGCATCGCGCCGCTGCCCAAGCCCGATGCAGACGCAACCAACGGCATCACGCCCGGCGGCGGTTCGGTCTGGGTGATGGCCGGGCATTCGGACGCACAAACACAGGCAGCAGTTGACTTCGCGTTTTACCTGACCAGCACCGAAAACGACATGGCATGGCACAAGGCCAGCGGCTATTTCCCGATCCGCCAGAGTTCCATCGACGCGCTGACCGCCGAAGGATGGTTCGACGAGAACCCGGCCTATCGCATCCCGCTCGACCAGCTTCTTGCCTCCGAGCCGGACACGGCCAACGCCGGATCGGTGCTCGGATCGGCAGCGCAGGTGCGCGGCGCGGTGGTCGATGGCATCCTTTCGATCATCGACGGCGGCCAGGACCCGGCAGAAGCGATGATCGCCGCCAAACAGCGAGCGGATCAGGCGATCGCCGACTACAACAGCGTGATCGGCGACTGATCACAAACACTACGATCTTCCGGTGGGATGGGCCGCAGCTCATCCCACTTTTTTCTTTGCTTCCGGCTGGCAAGCGGCAGTCCACACGCAGCCAACCAGCCCAATACGCGGCAGGATAATCGTCTATGCGCAGCGCCAACAAACTCAAAATCGCTCCTCAACTCGCGCAGAGCGTTTTTTACCTGCTCATCGTGCTGTTTCTGTTGTTCTTTTTCGTGCCCCGCTACCGGGGGCTTGAAACGCTTCTGACCCTGTTGGTCGATGCGGTCAAATCGACTCCAGCATTTGTGCGGAACATCGCGGATTACTTCCGGCAGGTTCCGGGGGAACAGTTCTGGCCGTCAGCCTTGATAGGCGCAGGCGTCGGGTTGCTGGGCACGCTGGCGGCTGCGCTGTACCATCCCGGTGAGACTCGCCTGACCGCACAGCGGCTCCTCCTGTTTGGCGGCGTTGGCACGCTGCTGGGCTCAGCCGGAAGCCAGATCCTGATGGTCCCGCTCGAACACTGCACCTACGCGCCGGACATCGACCGGGCGCAGTTCCGGCTGGGGCTGATCATCACCGCGGCCAGCGCGCTGCTGATGCTGGTGCCGCTGTGGGCAGTCGTTCGCCGCAACTCCCAGCCGAGCATCGTCGATCATGCCGGGAAGTTCAAAAACTACCCGCTGCCATATCTCTTCCTGCTGCCTACGCTGATGGTCCTGGCCGTGTTTCTCTACTATCCAACCATCAGCGTGATGCTCACGTCACTGCGCCGCAAGATATTCCCGCTGCCCCAGGAACGCGCCGTTTGCCTGGAGAATTACGTCTCGCTGGCAAGCGATACGATCTACCGCAACAGCCTGACCACGACCCTGATCATCACCGTGTTGATCGTGCTGTTCAGCCTGAGCATTTCGTTGGGCATCGCCACGCTTGCCAGCCAGAAAATCCGTTATGCGGGGGTCTACCGGACGCTGTTGATCTGGCCCTACGCGATTTCGCCGGTCGTGACCGGCTTCATCTTCCTCTCGCTGTTCCGCGAAAGCGGCGCGGGCCTGATCAACTGGGCGCTGCGCAGCACGATCGGGATCACGCCGGGCTGGCTGACCGATCAGGCCCTGGCCCCGTGGGTGATCGTTGCGGCGGCAGTGTGGAACATCATCGGGTTCAACATCCTGTTTTACATCGCGGGATTGCAGAACGTGCCGCAGGATCTACTCGAAGCGGCCAGCCTGGACGGCGCGAACCGGTTCCAGCGCTTCATGCGCATCACGTTCCCGCTGCTGTCGCCGTTCACGTTCTTCTTGCTGGTCACCAACGTGACTTACTCGTTTTACGGGATTTACGGCACGGTCGAAGCGCTGACGCCCAACGGCGGGCCGCCGTTGGGGCCGGGCGGCATCGACGGCAGCGCAACCAACGTGCTGATCTTCAAGCTCTATTCGGATGCGTTCACGTCCGGCGCGCCCGCCGGATTAGCCGGGGCGCAGGCCGTCCTGCTGTTCCTGATGGTCGCCGGGCTGACCCTGGTGCAGTTCCGGTTCATCGAGCGCCGCGTCACGTATGAGGCCTGACATGGAAACCCACCGACCGCGTTACGCCGTTCATGCCGCGCTGATCGTGATCTGCCTCGTCCTGGCCTGCCCCGCGTTGTACGCGCTGCAAGTCTCGACGCTGACGCTGGAAGAAGCGTTCACCGTGCCGCCGAAGCTGTTCCCGCCCTCCACCGACTTTTACGGCAACGTGTCGAGCCTGTTCACGGATCAAAACTTCGGCCAACTGATGCTCAATACGCTGAACGTATCGATGCTGGTCGTGGTGGTGAAGACGCTGTTCGCCATGCTAGCGGGGTTGGCGTTCGTCTACTTCGACTTCCCCGGCAAATGGCTGCTGTTCTTCTTCATTCTGCTGACGCTGCTCATGCCCACCGAACTGATCCTCATGCCGCTGTCGGGGCTGGTGTCGCAGTTGGAATGGGTCAAGCAGGACCCGGATCTGGCGCTCACGATCCCGTTTCTGGCGAGCGCGGTGGGTACATTCTTGTTCCGCCAGCACTTCAGCAACATCCCGCGCGAACTGGTCGAAGCCGCCCAGCTCGATGGGGCCGGACCGCTGCGCTTCCTGTTTCTGGTGCTCCTGCCGCTCTCGTGGAACGTGATCGGTGCGCACGCAGTGATCCAGTTCATCTCGATGTGGCACCAATACGCGTGGCCGGTGTTCATCGGCCTGCGGCCCGAAGACCAGATGATCCAGGTGGGCGTGCGCAAAGCTGTCATCGTCGGTACACAAACCGACTTCGGCCTGCTGATGGCCGCCGGTGTGGTGGCCTCGATCCCGCCGCTGGTGTTTTTCGTGCTGCTGCAAAAACAGTTCATGAGCGGCTTCGCGCTGATGCGTGACAAGTAAATCTCCTATCCTGTGGACTATCCGTCCCTCAGTCCCCTGAGGTAGTGGGTTTCTTCCTTGAGCACCCTGTGATTGAACAATAACAGGAGGAGATCGGCTACCTCATCGATCGATTCGATCATGCCGTCTTCAAGCCATTTCTCTATAACACGAAGCGATCCGGTTATTGAAAACAACTGGATGTATTCAACGACACGCGGCTTTGTCTTAAATTCCAGGTGCGTTTCTACAAGCGCCAGTTCTTTAACCAGTCTGATGACTTCATCGCTGAAGGCTGAGTCGCTTCTTTCATTGAGCAGCACGCGAAACAATTTGGCGTTTTGAGCCGCATATTCGAGGAACAAACACAGCATCGTATGGAGTGTAATCTGCCGGGACCGTTCCTTAGCGACGAACGTGTGGATGTCCTGGATTGTCTGCCGCTCGATGTGGCTCAATAAATCATACTGGTTCTCGTAATGCGCATAAAAGGTGCTGCGGTTCACGTCGGCAATTTCGCATATCTTTTTGACCGAGATTTTTGATATGTGATTGTCCGCCATCAATAGAATCAACGCTTCTTTCAACACGTCTTTGGTGTACCTGACTCTTCGATCGATCTTCTTTTTCGCCATACGGTCCTCCACTTCCTCCACGATCTCAACAGAAAACCAACACTTCCCCTATTTCTGTTGGATAATTATCACTTTTCTCAACATTGATGGTTGTTTTCCAACGCTATGTTGATTATGGTCGAAATATTTGATCGCAGGGAGTCCAAGACAGATAAATCCACCTTTAAATAAAGGGGAATCGCTGTTTTTATTGTAGAGGTTCCTGGCCCATGCGGTTCGATGTTACCTCTTCGACTGGCAAGAGTCGGCTTATCCAGGGAAAGCGTTGGAAACGAAGTCCCATCAAGGAGCAGAGTACATGATCTTCGAACGAATCGGTGCGTTCACCGTACGGTGGCGCTACCCAATAGTCGCGGTTTGGATTGTGCTGGTAGCAGGTATCACGCTGATTGCGCCTAATTTGTCTGACGTAACCACGTCCGATCAGGCCACCCTGCTGCCGAAAAGCGCTCCGTTTAACCACGCAGTGAACGTGCATCAGGCTGCATTTCCCGAGTCCTCCGACAATACGGGGGTCGTCATCGTTATCGAGGCCACCGGTGGTGAGGGGATCCTCAACCGCGATGCGGCGACCTTCCCCGAACAGATAGATACCCCCATAGGCCATTTCATCGCGGACCTGTCCGCATGGCTGGCCAGTGACACGGCCCCCGAACTCGTCACCGGTGTGACTTCGCCCCTCAGTTCGCCCGAAGTGGCCAACATGACCATCGACGCGAGCAATCAGGTTGCCATGATTCCGGTGAGTCTGGCCGAAGGCGAAATCGGAATTACCGATACCGTCGTCAAGCCGGTTCGCGCCTGGATCGACGACCACCAGCCGGATGGGGTTCAATCCTATATTACCGGGGCAAAGGCGATCGGATCCGCGTTCGTCGATGCGGCACTATCGACCCTGGGAAGCACGCTGATCGTGACTGTTATCCTCGTCATCGTGCTGCTTCTCCTGATCTATCGCTCGCCCGTAAGCCCCCTCATTCCGCTGACAGCGGTCACATTCTCCTATCTGGTCACGCGCGGACTTGTGGCCTTGTGGGCGGAGAGCGGGATCGCCGTATCGACCTATGCGGACATCCTGCTTGTGGTGATCATCTATGGGGCCGGTACCGACTACTGCCTGTTCCTGATCAGCCGCTTCCGCGAAGAAATGGCCGATCACACCGGAACTCAGCACGCCGCCACAACCACCATCAAAAAAGTGGGCGAAACGATCACCAGCAGCGCAGGGACCATCTTCGTAGGCTTTACGACGATGATCTTTGCCAAGTTTGGCGTGTTCAATACGTCGGGACCGGCTCTGGCCGTGGGCGTCCTCGTATGTCTGGCAGCGGGGTTAACCTTAGTTCCAGCCACGCTAGCGATCCTGGGCGACCGGGCATTCTGGCCGAGCACAGCCACACACCGCTCGGCGGGCAAGTTCTATATCAAAACATCCAATCTGGTCGCACGGCGTCCCCTCCAGGTGGTGATCGTGGTGGTGTTAGTGATGGCACCGCTCGCGGTTTACGGTATGAGTGCGCCGCTGAATTACAACTCACTCTCCGATCTGCCCAATGATGTCGAGGCAAAAGAAGGTTTCGAAGCCTTGAAACGAACGCTGGGGCCAGGAAACCTCTCACCGCTCACGGTGGTCATGACTGGCCGCAATCCGGCAGATATGAGTACCGAGATGATTCAGCTTGAGGCCGATCTTTCGGCGCTCGGCGGCGTGGCGGACGTGAGGAGTCTCAACAACCCGATGGGGCAGCACGGCGAAATGACGCAGATGCTGCGCGCCGATACGCAGCTTCGGCTGATCGAGCAGATGTTGACTATGCAGAACATGGACGCGCAGTCGCTCGATCCGCAAACCATTGGTACCGCATTCACGGGGATGCGGGCCTATCTCGATCACCTGGAGGCGCAGTTCCCCGCTATCGCGGACGATCCCAACCTGGCGACGCTGCAAGAATTGTTCGGTAATGTGTTGGTCTTTGCCCAACGGCAGGATGAAGCGGCCCCCGCATTTGAGGGTCTTGCACAGCGATTCGAGACCATCGAAGATCCTTACGTGAACCTCAGCGAATTGACAGCCCTGGTCCCGGCGGGTTCGGATAATTCCCAAAGCGCGTCTCTCACGCAATTGCTGGGCCAGTATGTTTCCACCGATGGCTCAAGCTACCGGATGACCGTCATTCTGGCGAATGATCCCAGCAGCACCGAGGCATTGGATACTGTCCTCGCTATGCGCACACTGGTCGAGCAGTATAAAAATGGCGGGGAAGCCGTTATTGACGGGCAGTCCGCAATGACAGCGGATCTCCGCGACACGCTCAACTCCGATTTGGTGCTGACCATCGGCATGGTGAGTCTGGGAATCTTCATCGTCCTCCTCTTGATGCTGCGCAGCGTGGTCGCGCCGTTGTATCTGATTGCCACCGTCGGTTTGAGTTATACCTTCACGCTGGGCCTCACTGCCCTGGTTTTCCGCGTCTTCTTTGGCGCAGAGGATGGGCTGGCGTTCATTATCCCCGTCTTTTCTTTTGTGTTCCTGGTCGCGCTCGGCGTGGACTACAGCATTTTCCTCATTGGCCGGGTAAAAGAAGAAGTGGGGCACCGGGGCATCCGTGACGGCATCCATGAGGCAGTGGTGGCAACAGGCCCGATCATCACCTCGGCGGGGATTATCCTGGCCGGAACGTTTGCCGCCATGATATCCGGGAAAATCACAGCGTTAGCGGAGCTGGGTTTCTCCGTGGCGGTCGGCGTTTTGATCGACACTTTAGTCGTGCGGACCATGCTGGTTCCCGCGCTGACACTCCTGCTGGGCAAGTGGGCGTGGTGGCCAGGCGGCGTTCCTCGCGCTAAGGACGCCAGTGGGCCAAAAGCAGCAGGGATCATCTCCGCTTCACACACAGGAGACTAACGGTCAACTTCTCTCGCTGCACGCTTATGGCACCGGAAGCATAATGTCGTCCAGATGGGCGACATTATGCTTTGCGGCGCGGATAGAATTTCGGACGCGCCACGTCCACCTATCCACAAGCACGGTACAGCCCGCCGTAAAGAAACGCCTGAGCCAACAATCGCCCAGGCGTTTTTGTGTCACCGTCAGGCAAGGAACCACGCAGCGCAAGGCATTGACGATGGTTGAAAGATTCGTTAAGCCGCCCCGAAGCACTGTTCTCATCTGTCACCAGCAAAATACCCCGATCGTATATCCATGCGCTGGACGTGCCGTAGAACTCACCAGGGTGCCTTTCAAGGAGTGCCGCCTACAGGGAGGGAGATCGAGCTAAGCGGGATCACCATCTTCCGCGTCGTCAACGGCAAGCTGCTCGAAGGCTGGAATTACCCAAATCTTCTGAGCGTGATACAGCAGATTGGCGCAGTTCCGGCAGCCGGACAAAACTGAGACAGAGGAAGAGGGGATGCAGTAAGAACCCCGGCGTAGCGGACCGGGCGCGCCATTACGCGGGCCGTGCAATTGGGGTACGATACTGGTTGCAACAGCGCAACGGTCTGATTCGACGTATCACTTCATGCAAGGAAGGATGCCATGCCAAAAATCACGTTCATCGGAGCGGGCAGCACGGTCTTCGCCAAAAATCTGATGGGCGATATCCTCAGTTACCCAGAACTGGCGGACTCAACGCTGTCCCTGTTCGACATCGATGAGGATCGCCTGAGCACGTCCGGCGTCGTCGCGCATAAGGTCGCGGATGCGCTCGGCGCACATCCGACGATTGAATGCACGACCGACCGCCGTGCCGCGCTCGACGGCGCGGACTATGCTATTTGCATGATCCAGGTCGCGGGCTACAAGCCCGGCACAGTGATCGATTTCGAGATCCCCAAGAAGTATGGCCTGCGCGCCACCATTGCCGATACGCTCGGCATCGGCGGCATCATGCGCGGGCTGCGCACCATCCCGGTCCTGCTCGATATGTGCCGCGACATGGAGGATCTCTGCCCGGACGTGACGTTCCTCAACTACGTCAACCCGATGGCGATGAACACCTGGGCGATCAACCGCGCCACGTCGATCAAGACGGTGGGCCTGTGCCACAGCGTGCAGGGCACAGCCCAACAGCTCGCGGACGACATCGGCGTGCCGGTCGAGGAAATCAACTACGTCTGCGCCGGGATCAACCACATGGCGTTTTATCTGACCTTCGAACGCAATGGAGAAGACCTCTACCCTGCCCTACATCGCGTCATCGGCGAAGGTCGCGTGCCCGACTGGAACCGCGTGCGCTACGAGATGCTCGAACGCCTCGGCTACTTCGTGACCGAATCGAGCGAGCACTTCAGCGAGTATGTGCCGTGGTTTATCAAGCGCGACCGCCCCGATCTGATCGAGGCGTTCAATATCCCCCTGGATGAGTACATCACGCGCTGCGAAAACCAGATCGCCGGGTGGCAGTCTATGCGCCAGGAGTTCGAAGATCCGGCCAGCACGCTCACCGTGAAGCGCAGTCTGGAATATGGCTCGCGTATCATTCACAGCATGGAAACAGGCGAGCCTTCGGTGATTTATGGCAATGTCGAAAACGACGGCCTGATCGACAACCTGCCGCAAGGCTGCTGCGTCGAGGTGCCATGCCTGATCGACAAGAACGGCATCCAGCCCACGCGCATCGGCGCGCTGCCGCCGCACCTTGCCGCCCTGATGCAGACCAACATCAACGTGCAGGCGCTGACGGTCGAAGCCGCCCTCACCGGCAAGCGCGAGCACATTTACCACGCCGCGATGCTCGATCCTCACACCGCCGCCGAGCTGGATCTCAGCCAGATCTGGGCGATGGTGGACGACCTGATCGAAGCCCACGGCGACTGGCTGCCCGCTTACCACTAGTGCCCCTGTCTCCACCAGCCCCTGCGATGCCGGGGTCGCTCAGCATCGCAGGGGGTTGACCGGCAGGTCTAATCGAGGCTGTCGATCCGGGGATGGAAACCCGGCAAAGTCGTTCAGGTGTGGAGCGATCAGACCGGCATTGCTGCCGCTTTGCTCGTGAATCACAGCTCCGGTTCGGCGCTCAACCTCGCGCATTTGCGGCGTTTTATCAAAACTGTGCAAACAGATATACTGGAAGCCACCGATACAACACAGCCAACTCATTGAAAGTGATGAATCACACCGACGTTACCGCACAGGAAAAACGGATAACCCAGCTTGAGGGCGAGATCGAGGAATTGACGATTGCGCTTGCCCAGGCATGGGATCAACTCGCGCCGTTTCTGCAAGAAGCGCCCGCCCAGACCAACACCACAGAAGTCCTGACGCATATCCTGCATGCGCTCATGGCCGCCGCAGACGTTGACCGCAGTGGAATCTACCTGTTCCATCACAACGACTGGCTTGCCGTTCCTGCCGACACGCCCCTCCCCACCGACTTACGGTACCAACTCAAGATGATACAGCCTAACCACCCGCTCCAGTGGCCGGGCGAAAAGGATAGCACGAACTCTGCCGGGTGGCTCTTTGCCCCGGTCGTAGCGGACCAACACACGATTGGCGCGATCGGCATCGGACAGGAGCGCACTTCACGCCACCTGACGGCAGCGGAGATGCGCATCCTTTCGGGCATGGCCGAGCGGGTCGCGGGGCAGATTGCGGCCACGCAGCTTACTCGAAGCCGCGAACGCGAAGCGGCAGCCCGCCAGGAGCTAGAAGTTGCCAGCCGGATCCAGCGCTCAATTCAGCCCGCGAAGCTGCCTTCCATCGACGGCCTCGACATTTGCACCCACTGGGAACCGGCGCGCCAGGTGGGTGGAGATGGCTGGGGCTGGGTGGAAACGGAGAACGAGTTTGCCTGGTTCGTTCTCGATGTGGCAGGCAAAGGGCTTCCGGCGGCGCTCGCCGCGATGGCTCTGCACACGGCCATCCGGCTCGGGCTCAAAACCGGCCTGACACCTCTGGAAATCTTGCGGATTATCAATGAGGACTTCTACGATTCGTATACCGAAACAGACCTCATTGCGACCGCCGCCATCTATTCACTCGATTTGAACAGTGCCCAGTTCGAACAGGTCAATGCGGGCCACCTGCCCACGCTCATCCGGCAGGGAGGTGAATGGCACCGCCTTGAAGCGACAGCGCCCCCCATCGGCGTGCTGCCCGATATGACAGCCGAAACCCAAAGGCTCGCGCTGGAACCCAACGATCTGATCATCAGCTACAGCGACGGGTTCACGGAGATCGAAACAAACGAAGGGCTGTGGGGAGAAGAAGGTTTATTAGGCGCAGTGGCACCGGGAAAAATCGACGCGAAGACGATCGTTGACTCCATTGTGCAAACAGCGCACGAGGTTGCCAAGAACACTCGCTTGAGTGACGATCAGACGCTCGTCATAGTGACGTACCAGCCGCGAGGCGGAACATGAGGAAATCTGTCACCATTCCCGCCACGCTGGAGGCCGTCTCCGGCTTCACAGCCAGCCTGGAAGCCGACCTCAAGCAAATGCCCGCCCAAACGCGCATGGCGGTTGTGCTCGCCGTGCAAGAGCTTTGCGTTAACATTGTGAAGCACGCCTACAGGGGCACGAGAGGCGACATTCACATTCAGATCGATTGGTCGTCGCAGGGATTGGATATAACCTGCACGGATTCGGCCCCTACGACCTATACGCCCCCCGAGGAGATCACCGCACCCGATCCGCTTCTGCTGCCCGAAAGCGGCATGGGGATGTTCATCATTTATCAGACTTTCGATCGCGTGGAATACGAGCGCCTGGATCACGGCAATCGCTGGCATGTGCAAAAGCTTATGGAGAACACGGCCTAATGACCAGAATTTTAGTGGTCGATGACGAAAACGTTACACGTCATCTTGTAACGCATGCACTCAAGAAAATCGATATCGACACCGTGGGCGCGGTCGATGGTCCGCAGGCGCTCGATCTGGCGGCCCAGGAGCGCTTCAGTCTAGTGATCGTGGACATCAATTTACCGGAAATGGATGGGTTTGACGTCATCCGGCATTTGAAGCAGCTCCCCACGATGCAAGATGTGCCCATCATTCTGTTCACAGCCCGCAGCGATGAGGATGACAGTATGCGCGCGCTGACCGTGGGCGCGGTGGAACTACTTTACAAGCCTTTCAGCATGCAGCAACTGCGCGATCTGGTGACTAAGCATCTGCCTCCAGAGTAGGCTCCAGCGATCCGTCCAGCAGCCACTTCTGAATCAGCAGCCGCAAAGCCTTGATGGTAAAGGGCTTGCTGAGCATGCCGTTGGCTCCCAGGGCGATATAGGCATCCTGATCCTCACTCAGCGCGGTGGCCGTCAGCACGATAATCGGGACGTCCCGGTAAGGCAGCGAGGAGTTCCGGATCTGCCGGATGGCATCGGCCCCGCTCAACACGGGCATCTGCATATCCATGAAAACAAGCGCATAGGGCCGGGCATTCAGCAATTCGAGGGCCATTTGGCCGTCGGAAGCGAGGTCAATCCGAAGGGGAAAGTCGCTCAGCACGCGCCGGATCAGGCCCGCATTTTCGATATCGTCATCGACGACCAATACAGCCGGATACCCCGTCGGGGTTGCAGCCGCCTGAGGCGTCTGGCCTGGCATGGCGGGGACCTGCACACGAGCCGCGAGCGCCATAACCCGGAAAATTTCCGCTTTATCGACGGGCCGTTTCATCCAAAATTCGTACGCATCCAACGGGATGTTCGCTTCTGCCCCGTCGTCCGATATGTACATGACGGCCCGCAGATCCCCGTGCTCGACGAAAGGCCGGACGACCGGCTTGAGGGCATCTCGCATTTCCACGAGCAGCCGGTCATGGATCATAATGGCGTTGATCGGGCAGCCACCATGCAGCGCGGTTTCCAACGTTGGCGTGACATCGTTGATGTCCTCCAGCTCAACGACAGTTACGTCCCATCGCTTGAGCTGGCGCGCCAGCACGTGGCGATACGTCTTCTCGTGATCCAGGATCAACACCCGAAGCTGGCTCAGGTCCGCGTCGAGATTTTCCTCGGCACCCTCCGCGATGCGGATCGGCAGATTCAGCGTAAACCCAAAGGTGCTGCCCTCCCCCACCGTGCTTTTGATGTCGATCTGCCCGCCCATCATCTCGACGAGCTGCTTGGAGATCGAAAGGCCTAACCCGGCGCCCCCATACCGGCGTGTAGCGGTATTATCCGCCTGCACAAAATCGTCAAAAATAGACTTCAAGTGCTCCGGCGCAATTCCAATGCCGGTATCAGCCACCTCAAAACGAACGAGCGCGTGAGTCGAGGTCTTTCTATGCAGGGTCACGCGAAGCGCGATCGTGCCCTGGGTTGTGAACTTGATGGCGTTCGAGACGAAATTAACCAGAACCTGCCGCAGCCGCCGGGCATCCCCCGATACGCGGTATGGGACATCCGGCGCAATATCGAGCACTAGCGACAACGACTTTTGCGCCGCCTGTGACACATGCGCCAGCCGGATCTCGGTGACGATTGCCCTGAGATCGATCGACTCCGACACCAACTGAACTCTGCCAGCCTGAAGCCGGGAAAAATCGAGAAAGTCATTCGCAATAACCAACAACCGTTTGGCATTGTCAAAGGCTTCCGACGCGTATTCCTTTTCGGGTTCCTTCAGATCCATTTCGAGCAGCAGTTCTAGCATGCCCAATACGCCGGTCAGCGGCGTGCGGATCTCGTGGCTCATGTTGGCAATAAACTGCGTGCGCAGCTCAGCGACCTGCACAGCGGCGCGGTGCGCCTCGATCAACACCTGCTGCGTTTGTTCGCGCTCCAACGCACGCGAATAACTTTCCGAGATGGTCCGCAGCAGGGTAATGACTTCTGGCTGCCATTGTCGCTTATGCGTGGTTTCGTCGCACCCGATGAAGCCCTCCACGCGATCCCCGGCAGAGAGCGGCAGGATCAGCACGCTCTGTATGTCTTGAGGCGCCAGCATCGCGTATAAATCGTCGGGCAAATCGCGGATATCCGACGAGGCGATCATGCCCTCTTTGGCCAGCAAGGGGAAAAATGACGGCACGATGTCGTCGAACGGCAACCCCTTAAGATTCTCAATCTCGGGTGCCACGCCCGGCGCGCACCATTCATGAGTATTGTCGAGCAGCGGCTCGTTTTCGTAGAAATGGAAAACGTAGACTCTCGACACCTCGAGCAGTTCCCCCGCCAGCGCGAGCGTCTGATTCAGGGCGGTATCCACGTCATCTGTTTGCAAAAAGAGGCGAATGATCTCCCGGTTCAGTTCTTCGAGCTTGAGCAAACGAAGCAGCCGCTGTTGAGCCTGAAAGCTCTCCGTCATGTCCCGGTAGTGCCATATGTGCCCGGCACAGCGGTCACCCAGCATGACGGGGATATAGTCGCGAGCAAACACCCGGCCATCAGCCATGTGCAGCTCGTCGTTAAGCGCCGGTTTTTGCCCGGCCAGAAACGCTTCCGTGCGCCGGATAACGTCGTCGGGATCGGCAAAAACCGGTGCAAACGCCGCAAATTGATCGCGGCAGTTCGACCCAATCAGGCTGGCAGGCGGCTCGGTGATGCCCAACATCGAGCAAAATGTTTGGTTGACCGCCTCAATTTGGCGGTCTCCAGTTTCGAGCAGCACGCCTCCCTGGAGGCCAGAGAGCAGCCCCTCGAAAAGCACTCGCAGTTGAGGCGAATCTACTTCATCGCGCTGCCGGTCGGTCATCCGGCACATAGACACGATTGCTACGGGCAAGGACAACGCACGAACGGGCGTTATCTGGAGCATGACAGGAAATGTACTGCCATCGCTCCGAACACCCACGGCTTCAACAGGCGGGCTGGCAGGGCTATCATCCTGCATAGATTCAGCGATCAGCGCGTCCAGCGAGGATCGGGACGCTGCATCGAACAGCAATTCGAGAAACGGTCGGCCAAGCACAGCCGTTTGCTCAAACCCGAACATGGCTTGAGCAGCAGCATTGAAGTCCAGCACTCGTCCCTGTTTATCAATCAGGCATACACCATCGAGGACGATGTCCTTCTGTGAAAAATCTGTAGGATTCCCGGTATATGGCCCGAATTCAGACAAGTGACGAACCTCCTCGCCCATCAGCCGCTCGTCAATGGCTGACAGGATCTAGCTCGCCCGCACTTTCGGTGATTCCGTAGGGGCGAGTCGGCATCTGCTTATGCGCCGTGCAGCGCAGCCAACGCCGAGGCCTCATCGGCAAAAACGGTAAAGGCCCTGTCCAGGCGCGTAAGCCCGAAAACCTGCAAGACAGCCGGTTGCAAACCACACAGATACAAGTTGCCCCCATTCCCCCGGCAGTTCTTCAGTCCTTTGACCAATATCGCCAGTCCCGACGAATCGACAAAAGGGACGCCGCTCAAGTTCACGACGATATACGACGCCTTCGGATGGCTGTCGAACCACCTGGACACCTGCGGGACCTGATGGGCATCGAGGCGTCCTACGAGTTCCAGAATATCCGCGTTATCAACCGAACGAGCATGCAACTCCACGTGCGTTCTCCTGAACAAGTTTGCAATTCCGCGCTGGCCCACCGTTTATCGCCCGGCTGAAAGGGCCAACCGTCATCAAAAGACCCACCACTATGACTATCTGTCCCATCCATCATACATGATCTGGCATTAAATAGAGCTTTAATAAACATCCATAAATGTTAGGTTTGTTTCTATTATAAGGTACTGCGATGCCCGTTCAGTGGCTTTTGCCCGACTTGCCATCCGCCCCGGCAGGGATCCGCGTGCGCAAGAAGGTATCATTGATAAAAATGCATGAATTTTTAATTTCATTTTTTATTCTTCCCTTGTATTCTATTAAGTGTCATACGATTCGCGAAAAGCAGAGGTGAGAGGGTTATGCCTTACCCCGATCGCAGCATCATTGAGGACAAAGAGCGTCTGGCACTATTGCAGAAGCTGTCGCTGCTCGATTCGCCTCCCGACCCCGCTTTCGACCGGCTCACCCGGCTGGCAAGCCGTATCCTGAACATGCCGATCTCTCTTGTATCGCTGATCGACATCGACCGGCAGTTCTTCAAAAGCGTGGTAGGCTTGCCCGATCCCTGGGCCACACTGCGCGAAACGCCCCTAACGCATTCGTTCTGCCAGCACGTCATGGCGACAGGCGAGCCGCTCATCGTCGAAGACGCGCGCGATCACCCCCTGGTGTACGATAATCCAGCGATCCAGGATCTCAACGCGATCACCTATGCGGGAATGCCGCTCACCATGTCCAATGGAGTCACACTCGGCTCATTTTGCGTCGTCGATTCCATACCGCACCGCTGGCAGGACGACGAGATCGAGATGCTCCACGATCTCGCGCAGACCGCCATCACCGAACTCGAACTTCGCGCAGAACTCATCGAGCACGAGCGCACCCTACGGGAAATGCGGCACAAGGAGCAGCGGCTCAACGCCATCCTCACCAGTGCACCGATCATCCTCTACAGCATCGACCTGAACGGTTATTTCACCTTTTCGCGGGGAAACGCCCTCGAAAATCTGGGCTTTCGCTCCAACGAGCGGGTCGGCATCTCGGCACTCGACGCATACGCGCACAGCCCGGAAATCCTGGCATTGCTGAAGCGCGCCCTGAAAGGCGAGTCGTTTACCGCCACTGCGAAAAGCAAAGGACGTGTGTTTTCAGCGAGTTATCGTCCGCTCTACGACGAGGGAAACGAGTTAACAGGGACCATCGGGGTAGCGACGGATATCACCGACCTGGCCAAAGTCCAGACTAAACTGAACAACAGCCTCAATCAGATCAAAGTGTTGGAACAGCTAAAGTCGGAAATGCTGCGCATGGCCGCGCACGATCTCCGTAACCCGCTCAACGGCGTTATGGGCTATGCCGAACTGCTGATGGAAACCGATCTTGATCCGGAACAGATCGAACTGGTCGGTGAAATATCCACTGCGTCACATCAGATGGCGCGGATTATCAGCGACATTCTCTCGCTCGAAAAAGTCGAATCCGTCGCCCAAAGCAGCTACCACGATCTCGATATCCGAACGATCATCTCGCAGGCCTATCAGGAGAACGAAGCCACAGCGCGGCGCAGCCATCAAGCTTATTTCTTGTCACTGCCGCCGGTTCCCACCTACGTCCATGGGGATCGTCAGCAGTTGCTCGAAGCCATCAACAATCTGATCGGCAATGCGATCAAATACACGCCCGATGAGGGCCGGGTCTCGGTCCGTGTGTACGACGATAACGGGTCGGTGGTGGTCGAGGTAGAGGACAGCGGCTATGGCGTTCCGGCCAACCAACAATCGAAGCTGTTCACACCCTTCTTCCGCGCGCGCTCTGCCGAAACATGCAGAATCGACGGCACAGGGCTGGGTCTCTCTCTCGTCAAAAAGATCGTCGAGCGCCACAACGGCAACCTGCGCTTCGAGAGCGAGCATGGCAAGGGCAGTCTCTTCGGTTTCGCGCTGCCGCGGGTGGTCACCGTCCACGAGGTTGACAGCGTACAGGCCAGCGTGCCAACCGCGTAGCGCAGTGGATATGAGGCTTGTCTAGAGACCGTTCGCCTGACTTGCCAGATGCTTGAAGGCAGTGTCAACGTCCGGGTATGTCGGGAACAACTGGTTGAGGCGTGTCTGGGTGAGCACTAACTGGACCTGATCCTTCACCCCCGCCAGAAACAGCAGACCCTGCTGCTCGCGCACCAGTCGCAGCAGGGCTACCAGCGTGCTGAGGCCGCTGCTATCGATAAACGTCACGGGTTCCAGGTCGAGGATCAGGTAACGGTAGCGGCCACTCACGGCAAGCCGCAGTGCTTCTTTCAGTTCCGTTGCCACTGCCGCGTCAATCCGCCCGCGCAGAATCACGACCGCTGCGCTTTCGGACCGGGGTATAAGCTCGTAGTTATCCACTTCCAGTACCCTCCACGCGGGGCGGTTTATGAGGCGAGCTGAGCTTCGCCCTGATATACCGCCGCGCTCAAGATCACACGCAGCATACGGATGTTGTACAACGACCAAAACACGTTAACGACAACGCCCACCGTATCGCTGCGCCATCCCAGGCCCAGGCTCGCCAACGCGTAAAGGCTGCTGAACGCCAGCAGAATCACGATTGCAAGCTGGGGGATCACCATATTGAGATAAATTCCCGATTGGCGCGTCTTCGGCGTCACTTTGAACGTGAGCTTTTCCCCGCTGAACACCGTCAGCACGGCCTGAATCCACAACGGGAACAGCGCGAGGCTGTACTGCGCCCCGCGCGAGGTGTCGAGCTTCCAGGCGACGAAAAAGAACAGCAGCTTGTTAACCAGCAAATAGGGGATGATGCGGATCAAAAAGTCACCGCTGAAGGACACCACGGGCGAAATCCCGGTCAGCGAATAGATCACGGGAGCCAGCAGGTAAACCACAGCGAAGAAGCCGGAAAAATAGCTGTACATCGTCGTGAAATATTGCAGGCGCTGGGCAAGGCCCAACCCCGGCTTCACCAGCGGATTTTCCTTCACCAGCACCTGGATGGTCCCCGCCCCCCACCGCAGCCGCTGCCCCAACATACTGCCCAGATCCTCCGGAGCCAATCCGCGCGCAAGAATTTCGTGATGGAACGCCGATTTCCAGCCCAGCGCGTGCAGGCGCATCGACGTCGCCATGTCTTCCGTGATGCTGAACGTCACCAGCGGCTGAATGTCGAGCACTTCGTGCGTATCCATCTTGAGCACATCCAGCAGATCCGCGCTCAGGCCAAAAACCTCCGGCGGCGGCGCGATCATCTCGGCCAGTTGATCCAGCCGCGCCTCGAAATCGTCCTCGGCGGCGTCCTCGTCCTGACCCGGCAGATCCATGTCGAGCAGATCCTGTTCGATGGAAGCCATATCCAGCGCGACGATCTGTCGCTGGGCCCGACGGATCGCCGCATTGAACGTTTGCAGCACCTGCTGGAGCGGCACATCGTTCCGCAGATCGTCCGCGGCCCGCTCCGCCGCTGAGGTCACCTCGTGCGCGGTTTTCCGGTAAACGCGCGGGATGTGGCGGCTGGTGGCCTGGATCGGAATCTGGCTGATGAAGGTATGAATCTGGCGCTCAAGCTCAGTGACGTACGTGATCAAGCCAAGCTGGAACAACGCCTCGCGCCGCAGGACCGCATTCGATCCGCAGAAGAAGGCCGCGTTCCAGCCGTCCTTGCCCTGCTGGATGGGACCATAAAACAGCGGAGCCTGACTGCCAAACGGATCGTCAAGCGGCACGTTATAGAAATACTGCGGCGTCTGGACAAACGCGATTTCGGGATCGCGGAAGTAGCCCAGCGTCCGGTCCAGAATGCGCGGATCGGGGATCTGGTCCGCGTCCAGGATCAGGACGAACTCGCCAAACGTCTGGTTCAGCGCGTTGTTGACGTTGCCCGCTTTCGCGTGGCGCGGTCGCCCTTCCCATTCCGGGCCGCGCGTGATGTATTCGCAGCCCAGCGCCGCGCACATCGCGCGCACCTCGGCCCGATTTCCGTCATCCAGCACATACGTGGTGTGCGGGTGGCGGATCGCCACGGCGGCTTCGGCGGTCTCTCGAACGAGTTCGACCGGCTCGGCGTACGTCGTGATGAAGACATCCACGGTCGCGTCCGGCAGAGGCGGCGGCGATTCGCGGTATTTGGGCTTCCACATCATCAGGATGAACAGCAGCGTATCGATGAAAGAATACGTCTCCGCGGCCAGCAGCGGAATGGCGAACCACAGCGCGTTGACGTTGATCGACGCCGTGTACCGGTAGAAAAAATAGTTGATTCCGAGGGTGATGTTCGCCACCGCAATCACGCGCACGATCCACGCGCGCGCCCAGTGATAGGACCGTCGATCGCGCGGAAGCAGCCGGTCGAACTGCGTTTGGACCAGCCGCTGCCATCGTGCGCGCGTCTCCAGATCAGCGAATTCCATAGCCAGCCATCACCCGCAGCACATACGAGATCGCCGCAAACCGGTACGACAGATCGAGCAGCACGAAAAACCCGGCCACGTACATCGGCGCGGAGTTGTGTTCGAACAGCAGCACGATCCGCGTGAGCGGGTGGCGCACCCACGGCTCGATCCGCAGCAGCCCCACGGCCCACAAGAACCCGATGCACGCGCCACTCACTACGTCGGACGGCCACGCCAGCCCCAGTCCAACTTCCAGGGCCAGCAGCAGCGCGAAAAGCAGCGCGCTCCCTATCCCAGCCGCCGCATTCAGCGCAAACAGGCCCGTGGCGAGCACGAAAAACACGAGCGCCGGGACCGAGGGAAAGGATGGGCGATCGTCATAAGTAGCGCGGATCTCGACCCACGTGTCCGGCTCGACGGGCGCGTCGAGCGTTTCCGACACCAGCGGACGCGGACGATCCAGCAGGTGGCGCAGCGGCGGCCCGGCGATCGCCATCCCCCACATCCCGATCAGAACGAGGATCAGCACGCGCCGGTTGTGCACGCGCGGGCGGGTCACGGCCTCGGTCGCCAACACGCCGGGCCGTCCGTAGAACCAGAACGCCACGAACAACAACGCCGCGATCACCCACGGCGCGCGATCCGTCCATTCGAGCGCGGATTCAAACATCGCCGGGGACCGCGCAACCAGTTCGTTCAGATAGTGAAACAGATCGACATCGAGCGAGTGCATGGAGTCGCCCCGCTATACCGTCAGCCGGAACACAACCGAAATGGCGTGAAGCGTCCACGCAAAACGCTGCGTGATATCGAGCAGCACCAGCAACGCCAGCGGATAGGCCACCAGCGGGAGGGCGTCGAATAGGCGCGCCGACGAAGCCGCAATCCAATGCAGTCCGCGCCGCGCGGCAAAGACCAGCGCCACGCAGATCGCCCCCATCACCGCTCCACCCACGATGTCAGTGGGATAGGCATAGCCTACGCCGACGTACAATCCGGAAAGCAGCACCATGCCCCACCCCAAGAGGATCGCCCAGCGAGGCCGGTTCATGGCAAGGCCCGCCACCAGCGCGAACCAGAATGCCGCCCGATCGCTTGGGAAGCTGCCCGTGTCCGCCTGATCGGCGAGCACCCGGTCCCATTCCTCCGCGCTTACAGGAGGCCGGGCGTTCTGCTCCACCAGGGGGCGCGTCCTCGACCACTGCGATGCTATCACGCGCGCGATCACAAACGCCGCGAACATCGCCAGCAGCAACAACAGGACGCGTTCACGCGCCTCCGGCGAGAACCGGGTGAGCACATTCTCCGCCCTGCCTTCGCGCCAACCGCCGAACCACAGCGCGACCAGCACTGCCGCGCACACGATCCAGGCGGCGCTGTCCGCCAGTTTGAGCGCCGCTTCAAAGCGGGTGTGATCGGCGGCCAGGAACCGGTACAGCGCGTCCTGAAGCGAGGCATCCCATCCCATCACGACCCCGATCTGCCCGACCGCCAGCGGCTGACCAGCAGCACGCCCGCTACGGCAGCGGCAGTCAGAACCAGGATCGCCGTGATGATGATCCACTGGCTGGGTTCTTCGACCAGCGGTTCGCGGGTCACTTCTCCCGGCCTGGAGTGAGGCGTGCTGCGATTCGAGCGGTACACGATCCGCACCTCGCCACCCGGCTCCACGACCGCTGCCGATCCCGGCTGCTGCACGGGCGGAGCCGCATACGTCAGGGCGCGCACCGCGTCATCGAGTTCCGCCTCGCCCGCTGCGTAGACGAGCAGCACGACGTGCTTATCCGACCACGGCGACGGCGCTTCGCGCAGGATGCCGCGCGCCGGATCGTCCAATGCGCGCGCCACCTCGTCGTCGGGGATCGTCGTCAGGTCGCGCAGCGCTTCGCCCACGAGCGGGTTTCGATCCAGCGTCCCTACGACGATAACGTGCGATCCGGCCAAAGCCGACGACGCCTCATCGGGCGCCGTCACCATGCGCACGTCGAGCGGCTGTGTCGCAAAGTGACCCAACGTCGCGGCGAGATCCAGGCCCTGGCGGATCTCATCGGGCGTCGCGCCGAGGGGCAGCACGATCGTTGTTGGTGTGGACTCCTCGTCGCTGACGAACGGATAAGGGAAGGCCTGCAAATCGGGCAGCGTCAAATACAGGTGGGGCGTCGTGAAATACGAATCGATCGAGATCCGCGTCCAGACCGAGTCGGGGTTGATCACGTCGCACACGTTCTGCTCTAACAGGTTGGCGATGACGAGATGGAGCACCAGATCCTGCGGACGCCCGCCGTAGGCATTTTCATTCAGGGCGGCAACCGGCAGGTCAAAACTCGACGTGCGGAACCCTTCGTCGCCGCCGGTACGGACGCTGCCGACAAAGTGGTCGTTGGCGAAGATGGACACGTACGATTCGCGCTCATTCAGAGCCGGGCTGCCGCTAACGTTCAGCGTGATCTGTGCGCCGTGATCGAAAACCCAGCCGGGGGGATGGCGGAAATAATAGTATTCGTCGAAGATTCCGATCCCGGTCACCTGCCGGGTGCGGTCGCCTAACTGTGCGAACGTCGTCACATCGCCGGACCACGGCGCGCCGGGAACCAAACTCGCCGCGGGCGGATCGCTCGCCAGCAAGGAATCGGAAACGGGCAGCGGGACATTCGCCCACAGGATCTGCGCCACATCGTCGAGACCGTCTGCGTCCGGCGTCACAATGCTCAATACCGTGCGGGTGGGATTCCACGGTGACGCCTGGATCTGCACCGCCGGGTCCACCCCGTCACCGGCCAGATCGAGCGCATCCAGAAGCGGCTGATTTTCCGGCGTGCCGATCACCACAAGATTGGCACTCTGGCGGAGATCGTCCGTAAGGTCCGCCGCGCGCACGACATCGAACGGCGGGGCCGCGCTGCGATCTCCCTGCCCCAAACGGGCCGCTGTTCGCGCCGCCGCCGTCAGCGCCGCGTCATCGCTGGCATCGGGCAGCACAAACACCACCGGAACCGGATCGGCCCAGGCGTCCTGAACGATCACGGCCTGCGGCAGCGCGTCGAGGCTGGGATGCTGCGCGTCCTCTGTGCCTCCAAAACGCACGAAGCTCGTCCCTGCGATCTTGAGCCACTGCGCCGGGTTATTCGTCTCCTCGCACGGATCATCCGTCAGGCGGAAGTATCCCTGAAACCGGAGGGTCAGCCCCGCACCCTGGATCTGCGCCATCGGGACCTCAAACGAAACCGTCTCATAGAAGGCGCCATCGCCGGGTGCTGCCGGACGCAGGCTTGCAACCTCGACTCCGTTGGCGAAAACCGTCAGCGACGAGCGCGACTCGATCAACAGCGGCGAAGCCGCGTAATCGAGCGACACCTGCGCGCCGGTATTCATCAGCCAGTTCGATTGGTACGGAACATAAATAGACGCCGTCCCGTACATGCCGCTGAGCGTAATGTCACCATACCCCAGATCATTTATGCTGAGTTCTAGCGGATTCGATGATTCGCCTTGCGCGGCAGCCAGTCCGGTTTGCAGAGGCAAAACCATCAATACCACGAGGGCAAACACAAGGAGTTGGGTTCTCATGTTGTCAGGTCCGATTGATAGCCGTCGCGCCAGGACCGGCAGGCTGTTTGATTGCAAAACCCGAGATATTGCAAGCTATCTTGGCGAACGCGAGAATCCATGTTACAGGAATTGGTTCAGGTAATGAAGCACCCCTCATAGAGTTCCAACAGGCTTTACAGTAGCATCAGTTTATGTACAACGCGAGTTTACCGGCAGGACCGCTGACCAACGCCGGTCCCAACCGGTCCGCAGCCAGACGCCAGAGAGATTGCCGCTTGCGATGCTGCGCCAACAGCCCGGCACACCCTTATTAACCGGTTAGTCAGGTATATTTCGCGCATCGTGTTATTGCTCATCTATATCCACCTTACGGGATGCATTCAAGCATAATCTCAAAACGTTTAAAGCGAAAATATCTATCACGCCGCCTATCTGCCGCTCAGCCTGAAACATCGAGGACCAAATGACTTATTCCTTTTGCGTGCAAAATGTCGCAAGTTCCCCACCCTCGCTCTGCTGCGGCGAGGAACCTGACTATGCAGCCATTAGAACTGCATTCCGCTTCAGATTCGACAGAATCGTTCAATCATTTGCCAGGATTGTTCTATCACTCGCTCCCGTAAAGCATCTAGAATAGACGCAAGCTGAAGGTAGGATCTCAAATCCCTCAGCTATCAGGTTTTGCGCGCACAAACAGCCGTAAATCAGATTGGGGGGCTTGATCAGGAAATTAAGGGAGGTATTGTGCGATGTTCCCTCAATGAACCCCATCATCCAATGTGCCCGGCTCACAAATGAAGCTTTCTGATTTACACTACTTCTAGGAGCATTCAACTCATCCGTGCCCTTCACACCGGGTACATATTTGCGACTACCCCTCCCCTGCTTCATACCCAGGTCGCACCGGGCAACCTGACTGTCTGCTTAAAAACCATACAGCACACTGATTCAGCCGTATCACGAAGGTAAGGATCCGTTTGGGATGCTTCATCCAACGATGCTGACGTGACGAATCAAGACGAATCAAAAGGGTGAATGTTCTGCCTGCACCCAAAAGCGCAAAATCACATAGAGGAGAAAAAAACCTGATGGCTAAGAAGATATCCCGTCGTAATGCGCTGCGCTTGATGGCTTCAACATCTGCAGCGCTGCTGGTAAATAAAGATGTCGATCTGACGGCAGCAGCTCAGATAGCAAACGATCTGGCAGGAAAGCACGTGGAAGATAGCGATAAGCCCGTTGTGTACATGACAGAAGACATCAGCCCGGAAGGACTGATGCAGATCTACGAAGCCCTGGGTCGCAAGGCCAAAGGCAAAGTCGCCGTCAAGATCTCAAGCGGAGAACCGGGTGGCAATTATTATTTGCACCCCGAATTCATCGAGCCGCTGGTAAAAGAGGTTGACGGCACCATCATCGAGTGCAACACGGCCTACCCTGGCAGGCGTTCCACCACAGAGTCACACCGTCAGGTCATGGAAGATCACGGCTTCAATGCCATTGCACCAACCGACATCATGGATGCGGATGGCGAAATGAGCATTCCGATCGTTGGCGGCAAACACCTTGAGGAAGATATCGTTGGATCGCACTTCGCCGACTACGAATTCGTGATTAATCTGGCCCACTTCAAGGGCCATCAGATGGGTGGATTTGGTGGTGTCCTCAAAAACATGTCCATCGGCATCGCTTCATCGAAGGGCAAAAGCCTCATCCACAGCGCAGGTACACAAACGACCGGGTTCGGTATGGGAACTCCGCAGGACGATTTTCTGGAATCCATGGCGGAAGCTGCTAAAGGCGTGGCGGATTACATGGGTGAGAAAATCCTGTACATCGATGTGATGAACAACCTGTCGGTAGACTGCGACTGTAACAGCCACCCCGCAGCGCCGACCATGAAGGATATCGGCATCCTGGCTTCACTGGATCCTGTCGCGCTGGATCAGGCGTGCGTCGATCTGGTGTATGCTGCACCGGATGGCGAGGACTTGATCGCACGGATTGAATCGCTCAACGCCGTGCACATCCTGGAGCACGCTGAAGACATAGGGCTGGGCAGCCGCGAATACGAGCTGGTGACCATCGACTAAGGATCTGGGGACAGTTGATGGACGAAAAGATCGCTCTGCATGCTATAGTAGTGTCGCAAGGCATCAAACGGGCGTCATTCAAGAGGGTATGATCGCCCCTCTATCCCAGTAACTTCCCCAAACGGGGCTTCATTGGGCGTGCAGAGAACTACAGCGTCAGTCTACACGACGGGCCAGTACCCGGTCAGGAAAAGCGCATTGGCTAGAGCGTGTTACAAGCTTTAGCCTTCCCCTCGCCCCCCTTTCCTGCGGTGCTAGGAGGGCGATACTTTTGTGGTAGGCGGTTAGCATACAGAGGAAAATCGTAGGCGCGAGAAACCCGCCCTACGACCCCACCGTTCAAACCGCTGGCCGAAAGTGTCGCCCTACTGGCTTACAGCAGGGGGGAGAAAAGATCCACAGCCATCAAAGGGAACAGTCAAGGAAGTCGATCGGAGTAATACAATGTCGTTGCCACTCAACCTCGAAGAACATGACACGTTATCGCCGGATCTGATCGACAAGCAGGCGCAGTTACGCGCGTTGCTGGCGGAGATGGGAAGCGTCGCAGTAGCGTATTCCGGTGGGGTGGATAGCACCCTGTTGGCAAAGGTCGCATTCGACGTCTTGGGCGACAGGATGCTGGCTGTGATGGCAGTCAGCGAAAGCCTGAGCACAGCGGAACGTGACATGGCAATCGACCTGCTGCGAGACCTCAGCATCCCGTACGTCACCGTCTCGACGGATGAAGTTCATGACCCAGATTACGCGGCCAATCCGTCAAACCGCTGTTACTTCTGCAAACAGCATATCAACAAGGCAATTCTGAACATCGCCGAAGCGAGCGGATTTGCGTTTATTGTGGATGGGTTCAACGCCGATGACGTCGGGGATTATCGTCCCGGTCGTCAGGCGGGCCTGGAACTGGGTGTGCGCAGCCCCTTACACGAGGCAAACTTCACCAAGCAGGACATCCGAACCCTGGCGCGCCAGCACGGTCTGCGCAATTGGGCCAAACCCTCGATGGCATGCCTGTCCAGCCGGGTCGCTTACGGCACATCCATCACGCCCGAAATTCTCATCCAGATCGATCGTGCAGAAAATGCCCTGCGTAAGTTGGGGTTGGAACAGCTCCGGGTGCGCCATCATGACAGTCTTGCCCGGATCGAAGTTCTACCGGAAGACATAGACGTGGCACTGCGCCATCGTAGCGAGATCGTCTCCAATCTGAAAGCCGCCGGTTATACCTACGTCACCATCGATCTACAGGGTTTCCGCAGCGGTAGTGCCAATGAGGAGCTGCTCCGGCGACATGAGTGATTCACACCTACCCTACGACCAACTGGGCGAGTATGCCCGCCTGGATACGCAGCGAATGGCGCGCCAGGGCATACCGGAATTTGTATACGCCGAAAGCAAAACCCCGGAACAGGTGGCGGCCATCATGAAAAAAATGGCAGATCGCCTCGGCTATGCGCTCGCCAGCCGCGCGACAGCGGCTCACGCCGGGGCCGTCCAAACGCTGCTTCCAGAAGCACAGTACGACCCAACATCGCGCCTGCTGACGGTGGGGGCGCTGCCCGTACAGTCCACGGGTTTGGCGCTGGTAGTTGCAGCCGGGACTTCCGATTTACCGGTCGCCGAAGAAGCCTGCGGCGTGCTCAGCTTTCTGGGGGACCCGGTCCAGCAGCTTTACGACGTCGGGGTGGCCGGGATTCACCGGTTGTTTGCCCACCTGAATACACTGAGCAGAGCTGACGTGCTGATCGTTGTTGCGGGGATGGAGGGGGCCTTACCCACCCTGGTCGGGGGGCTGGTGGCCGCACCTGTGATCGCCGTGCCAACCAGTGTCGGGTACGGGGCCAGTTTCGGCGGGCTTGCGGCGCTGCTGAGTATGCTCAACAGTTGTGCAGCGGGGATAACGGTGGTCAATATCGATAATGGACTTGGGGCAGCGACCGCCGCTCACCGGATCTTATTGGGTATGCGGCAAGCGCCGACAAATCATCCTGACGCTAAAGGGAGCTAACGAAAGATGACCCGGATTGCTTATCTGGACTGCTTTTCCGGTGTAAGTGGGGACATGCTGCTCGGTGCCTTGATCGACACCGGATGGCCCCTGGAACGATTGCAGTCAGTCGTCACGGCGCTGAAGCTGGAAGGGGTTACCGTTCAGGCGGAAGCAGTTTCCAAGCACCATCTGGCGGGAACGCAGGTTTCCATCCTCGCCCCCGATGCACAACCGCTGCGCCACCCGGCGGATCTCATTGCGCTCATCGAGCACGCGGACTTATCCGAGTCGATTCGGATCCGCGCCATCGACGTGATCATGACCCTGGCGAAAGCGGAAGCCAGGGTGCATGGCGTGCCGGTAGAATCGATTCATTTCCATGAAGTGGGAGCGGTAGATACCCTGGTCGATATTGTCGGCACGATAGCTGGACTGGAAGACCTGGGCGTCGACCGGATCGTTTCGGCTCCGCTGCCCTGGTCGCATGGCACAATTCGGATTGCGCATGGCTTTTTCCCGGTTCCGCCGCCAGCGGTAGCCGCCCTCGTCGAAGGCGTCCCGGTCGTTGGCGTTGACGTCGAGGGAGAAATGGTAACGCCGACAGGCGCGGCCCTGGTCACGCGGTTAGCTGATGCGTTTGGGCTAATGCCGCCGATGACGACCGCGCGCATCGGTTACGGCGCTGGGACACGCGAGTGGCCGGATCGTCCCAACCTGCTGCGGCTGGTTTTGGGCGAACAAGCCACAAACGCTGCGACCGAAACGCTGACCGTGTTGGCCTGTAACCTGGATGACATGGTGCCGGAATGGTACGGCCCGTTGATCGAATCGGCGCTCCATGCGAGCGCGCTGGACATCTGGCTGACGCCGGTCCACATGAAAAAGGGCCGCCCAGCAGTTGTCGTTGAAGTGCTGTGCAAACCGCAGGACGCCCTGAAGCTGCGCACACTGTTGTTCCGCCAGACCACTACGCTGGGCATCCGCGAATCGACGGTAACGCGCTGGGCGCTGCCCCGGCAAAGCCGCACCGTTACAACGATCTACGGTGAGGTGCGGGTCAAAGAAGCCTCTTTGGAGGACGGCACCCGCAAATTTGCGCCCGAACACGACGATTGTGCCGCGCGGGCAGCCGCGCACGGCGTAAGCGTCCGGGAAGTGTGGATCGCGGCGGTTCAGGCAGCGGAACAGTCTTGAGCAGACTGTACTGACCTGTACCGTTTGTCGTTCAGTTGAAAAGTGGATACCCGCCGCCAATGGCGGCGGATTTGATGGCACACCTTCCAGGGAGGTTTATAGTACCCCTTCTCACGGCACAACCTTTTAGCAGACCACTACCTCAGGTAGTGGGTTTCTTCTCTGACTAATGCGCCAAAGACCCCGATGGCAAAATCGCCACGATTGGTGAATTCCAGCACGCGCGCCCCACCGTTGTACAGCGAGGCGGCGACCTGCTTGGCGACCTCCACATCGGCGTGATAGAACAGCGGGACCATGCCGCCCGCCATCACCGTATTCAGAACCGTCAAACGATCAAACCGGGCCACTCAATCGCTTCCTTAGCTGCGAATCGACGACGCCGCTTCGTCCAACTTTGCGAACAGTTCCGGCGTCAAGGTGACGTCGAACACTTCCGCGATGACCTGCGTCCAGCCGTGCACGAAGTAAATCCACCCATCCTCGATACGCACGCCGCGGCTCGTTTGCTGGCGCTCCGCCTGGTGCATGAAGTCCAGCTCGCCGCGATAGTTCAGCTCCCAGGCCCACCCATTTTCAGGGAACAGACCGTCATCGGTGATCGGTGAGCCGGGCCGGTCTTTGCCCATGCCGGTCGCGTTGATGACCATCGAGTACGGCGGCAGCTTGCCCATGATCTCGTCGTTCACGCGCGGATCGTCGTTCAGAACATAT
Organism: Aggregatilinea sp.; assembly: GCF_036822615.1. Lineage (NCBI taxonomy): Bacteria > Bacillati > Chloroflexota > Anaerolineae > Aggregatilineales > Aggregatilineaceae > Aggregatilinea > Aggregatilinea sp. The sequence goes on from NZ_DAISHJ010000002.1 coordinate 192,690, forward strand.
TCGAACTCGATGTCCGTATCCAGCTTGGCGTGGATCGCTTTCAGCGATTCCAGACGTGGCGCGCTGCGGTTGACTGCGATGAACTTCCTGGGGCGATCCGCCGCGTCGGGCAGGCCCGCGAAGTACACGCTGATCGCCACCGCCGAGCCCCCCGCGCCCAGACACAGCACCTCACCGCCCGTACGCCCCCAATAACCCGGCTCGACGAAGGCTTGCAGCGACAGGCCGGACGTGATCGGGTCTTTGGCGTGACCGCGAAGCTGGTTCCCTCGCTTGGAGATCGACGAGATCTCGCCGCAGAGCTGCGCATACGGATCGAGGTATTCGAACAGGTCGCGCGTCGCATTGAGCAGATCGATCTTGTGCGTGGTTACCAGTGCGCCCTTCGACAGCGGATCGGACTTGATGTGCTCGGTGATGGCGCGGTACACCTCATCCTCGGCGTGAATGGGCGCGTCGTAACCCACGATCTGAGCGCCCAGGCCCAGAATGTCGGACCACTTCGGAAACACTTTCATAATCGATGACTTGCCGGTAGTCACGCCAACGAAGTACATCGTCGGCGTTTCGCGCTTCACCAGTACATGCGATTGGTCAACCCGTGGATCGGACATAGTTACTCCTGGTGAGATTGATGAACAAGATAGCGTGCAATATTGCCGCCCGTCAGCCGGGCGATAGTGGCCTCCTCGATGCCGTCGGCGCGCAGACGCGGAAGCACCTGCGTGGGCAGGAATCGGAGCCCTGGCCCGCCGCCGTACTGCTCCCATTGTTCTGGAAACGCCAGATCCAGGCAAATTGCGATATGCTCGCCGAGTCCGTCCGCGACCAGCGCAGGCAGCAGCTTCCAGACGTTTTGCTCCGGGTTGTACTTGGGCCGAGCAAAGGTATCGTAGCCGAGCAGCACTCCGGCCTGCGCCAGCTCACGGTGCAGCCCCACGTCGGGCCGTTTGTCCACGTGGCACAGGTAAAGCCGGGACGGAGATACGCCGCGCTCCGCGAAGAAGGGCGGCAGCGCTTCGACATTGCGCCCTGCTTCGGTGTGGAACAACACCAGCGCGCCCGTCTGCCGCGCCGCCTCTGCCACGGCTTCCATCAGCACGCGCGTCTGGCCCTCGATCGTGTCATCGTAGCCGATCTTGATCGTGGTCGCGCGAATCGTGCCGCCGCTCTCACGCGTGCCTATGATCAGTTCTTCCACAAAATAGGCCACCGCCTCGTCTTCCGTGGCGGACCACAGCCAATCGTCGGGCGGATAGTATATGCGGCGGTGGAAGCCGGTCGTTGAGGTGATGAACAGCCCCGTCGCGCGCGACAGCGCGGCGAGCTGTGTCGTGTCGCGCCCCGCCCCACCTGGCTGGCAGTCCACCAGCAGTGTGCCACCAAGCGCGCAGAAATCGCGCAGTCCCGCTTCGATCCGGTCGAAGTCGTGCAGCTCGATCCGCACGTCTGGCGCGACCCCGTCCTGCGGCGCGATCCAGACGTGCGCGTGGCTGTCGGCCAGCCCAACCGTTTCAACCGGCACCAGACCGGTTACGGTTTGAAATTTCATGACCGCTCGTAGACCTCCGGGTTTACTGTGCCTTCCGGCAGCTCACCGCGCAGCGCCGCCAGCAGATTCTGCGAGGCCATGAGGCCCATACGCAGCGTGGTTTGCAGCGTGGCAGACCCCGCATGCGGCACGGCGATGAAGTTATCCAGCTCAACCAGCGTGCGGTCAGTGGGCGGTTCCGTAACAAATACATCCGCCGCCGCGCCTGCGATCCGCCGGGCAGCCAGCGCCTCGGCCAGCGCCGCTTCATCGACCAGCCCGCCGCGCGCCGTGTTGATCACGCAGGCGGTCGATTTCATGCGCGCCAGCGCCGCCGCATCGATCAAGTGGTGCGTCTCATCCGTAAGCGGCAGGTGCAGGCTGATGAAGTCGCTCTCCTCGATCAGCTTATCCAGTGAGCGCGCCTCAACGCCCAGCGCTGCAATCCGCTCCGGCGAGGGCGGCACCGGATCGTAATAAAGCACGCGCATGCCCAGGCCAGCCGCGCGCCGCGCAACCGCCTGCCCGATGCGCCCTAACCCGACCAGACCCAGCGTTGCGCCGGTCAACTCCATGCCGGATACCCGTCCCCAACCGCCGCCCTTCACCACGCGGTCGTGGTGCGGAATATGCCGCGCCAGCGCAAACATCAGGCCCAGGGCCAGCTCCGCGACCGAGATCGCGTTCGCACCGGGTGTGATAGTCACCACCACGCCATGCCTCGTCGCTGCTGCGATATCTACCTTGTCCACGCCAACACCGTAGCGCGAAACGGCCTTGAGTTTCGTGGCACGCTCAAACACTTCCGCGCCACACTGGTCCACGCCGAGCAGCATACCGGTCACATCCGCGCCCAGCTCGGCCAGCTCCGCCGCCTCAAGTGGGCGATCGTACGGGCTGTTCACCAGCTCGTAGCCTGCATCGATCAGAATCCGTTGGTGAGGACCGGGCGTGTCGCGGAACGAGCGTGCGGTCACCAAAATTTTATCCGTCATCGTTCACCGTCTCACTTTAAAAATAGGGTCGTGCCGACCGGAGTCCCAAACATCATTTGGCGTTCACCAGAGCAAGGCAGCAGATGCGCCAATCCGCCCACGTTTCCCGGTCAATCGCTGGAAACCGCTTCACTTTCCGGCTCCGGGATAGCTGACAGATCGCCGTAGCCCGCTGCAATGGACGTCCCGGCTTTCAGCCCGCATTCCCGTGCCGCGGCCTCGGGCACATGGCCGATCACGTTCCAGGGATTGACGATGCGCAGCAGGTTATCCTGATCGACGCCGAACAGTCTGGTCAGTTCGTCGGACCACAAACCTGCGCATATGTAAGTGAGGGGTCGCTGGAGGAGGGACTAATCGGATTCGCTTTGTCTCCGAACAACCAGACCCCCTCCCCAGGGCACGCCGCGGCGTTCATGGGGTGTGTCGTCGTGAGCCTCCATCTTGCGAACGCGGACCAGCTCCACCTCGAACTTCGCGCGGTCACCGCGATGCACGGCGTGGTAGTACTCCACTGGCGTACCGTCGTCCATGTAGCTCACGCTGTCGAGCAGAATGAGCGGCGCCCCCTTCTTCACGTTCAAGTGGCGCGCTTCATATTCGTTCGCAGGCACGGCCTCGATGCTGCGCCGCCCGCGCGCGATCATGATTCCGCACTGCTGCTCAAGGAACGCGTACAGCGATTGCTGCGAAAAATCCGCTGTAGCCAAATCGGGGCAAAGTGCGTATGGGATATAAGTTGTCACAAGTTGGATAGGGAGTTCGCCGATGAAACGGAGACGCTCGATCTCGATGATCTGAGAGCCAACCTCAACGTTGAGATAGGTTGCTACCTTGCTGCTGGCCGGGACGATATTCTGGCGCAGCACATGCGCAACCGGATTGTAACCTTGCTCGACCATATCCTGGTGGAAGCCCGTAAGCTGCCCCACCAGACTTTCGCTAATTTTGGGGGTGGCGACGAACGTCCCCTTCCCCTTTTCGCGCACGATCAGGCCCTTGTGCACCATCTCGTTGAGGGCCTGCCGGATCACAGTGCGGCTGACGCCAAACGTCCGGCATAACTCCGGCTCGCCGGGAATCTGCTCCCCAGGCTGCCAGATGCCATTCTGTATATTTTCGCGCAGGATATCCCAAACCTGAATGTAGTACGGAATGGGGCTGGAACGATCTACAGAGTCAGTCAAGATGTTATCCTGTAATCTTGTTATGACATGTTAGCTTGTTTTCATTATAGTGAGAGATTCATCCGGGGTCAACGGTTCTTCAGAAATTGGCCCACTATTGGTTTAGTCGCGGGGCGCAAACACCGGCACAAAGTCGTGTTTTTTGCGGCTGCGCAACGCTCACGTTGGCATATTTAGTGCCATTCACGGCGGGCCGGACGCACTTTCAGACTTTCGATTTGATTTACAGTGGGTGATCGGCCACTGGTCGAACCAGCGTATTTACAAGCACGAGCCACACCACTATAATGGAGATAACCTGTAATCATAGGATCACAAGTTTTAATCGGGCGATTCAATTCGCAGCATGACTCAGGACATGTGACATGAGAACCGAACCTTATACTTTTGGTCTACCTTCAGGCACATTCATCCCAGAAAACTACGACAACCACATCGAACGCCGTCTCACCGATATGAAGGGCCAGTACCTGGATCAGGACGCCTACCGGGCGATGCTGGACCAGAAAGACACCCTGCTCTACGAGGTATACGAGTTCAAGCGCCCGGAAGTGGCTGGTGAACTGCTGCACGGCATTTCGATCGTGCATCCCGGCAAAGTCGGCAGCGAGTACTTCATGACCAAGGGTCATTTCCACAGCGTGCTGGAAACGGGCGAGATCTACTACTGCCTGCAAGGTCAGGGCGTGATGGTCATGGAAACGCCCGAAGGCGAGTGGGCCGTCGAAGAGCTGCGGCCCGGTCGGGTCCTCTACGTGCTGCCGCGCTGGGCGCACCGCTCGGTGAATACGGGCCAGGACGAAGATCTGATCACATTCTTCGTCTACCCGGGCGATGCCGGGCACGACTACGGCACGATCGAGCAAAAAGGCTTCCGCAAGCTGATCGTCGATGGCGGTGATGAGGCCTTTAGCGTGATCGACAATCCGCGCTGGGGCAACGCAGACAGCTAAGTCAATCCTATCGTGAGGCTCACCTTTGCCGCGTGAGCCTCACGTCCATTTCCAACGCCAGCACCAGGCCCTGCCCCACCGGGCGAGGTTCGTCGTGCCTACCAACCTGGGGCGACACGTGTCGCCAGTATTCCCCTACCCCTTGAGCGCCCCTGCGACCAGTCCGCGTGTGATGAACCGTTCCAGCGCCAGCCCGAACAGGATGACCGGCACGATCGCCAGCATTGCCAGCGCCGAAATATACCACCACTCGACGCCGCGCTGCGTATTCTGCGCCGCGATGAACGGTGGCAGCGTCACCGCCTCGGCGTTCGTCAGCATCAGCGAGTACAGGTACTCGTTCCACGAGAAGATGAACGACAGGATCGCTACTGACACCAGCCCCGGCGCGCTCAGCGGCAGCACGATGCGGTAGAACGCCTTCCAGCGCGTCGCGCCGTCCACGCGGGCGCTGTCTTCCAGGTCGGTCGGCAGGCCGTTGAAGAAGTCGCGCATGATCCACACCGCAAACGGGATGTTGAACATCGTGTAGGCGATAATCAACCCGATGTGCGTGTCGATCAGGCCGAGGTCGGCATACGCGATCATGAACGGAATGATGAACACGGCAGGAGGTAAGAACCGCTGCGAGATGATCCAGAACGCGATGTTGTCGTTCCGCCACCTCAACCTCTTCCAATAATATCTGAAGCGCGACAGGCCATATCCTGCCATTGAGCCCAGCAGCACCGCCAGAAACGTGCTGCCCGACGCGATGATCAGGCTGTTGCGAAAGCTGCCCCAGGTCTTGTCCCAGCGCTGGGTCAGGATGTAATCCCAGTGCTCGGTCGTGGGCTGAAAGTCGTAGTACGGGATGTACTTGGGAAAGCGCGTGGCGTCCAACGGCTTCTTGAACGACGTCGTGGCCAACCAGTAATACGGAAACAGGACGATGAAAGACCAGAAGATCACGATGGCATACAGCAGCAGGGTCGAACGGCGCGAGCGACGTTTCACGGTGTGCCTCCTCGATTAGAACTGATCGCGTGGTATGAAACGTCTGATCAGGCCCAGGAACAGCGTCGAAAAGATGACCACCAGCACCAGCAGCGCGAACGAGATCGCCGCCGCATAGCCGTAGTTGCCGAAGGTCAGCGCGGTTTTGTAGATGTACATCGTCAAGCTCTCGGTCGCAGAGCCGGGACCGCCTCCTGTGGTGACGACGATGACGTCGATGATCTTGAAGATCTCCAGGCCACGGATCAGGATGATCGTCGCGGAGAGCGGCAGCAGCATCGGGAACGTGATGCGGCGGAAGATCTGGAAGGGCGAGGCGCCGTCCACGCGGGCGGCCTCATAGACGTCGTCGGGGATCGCCTGCATACCCGCCAGCAGGATCAGCATCATGAACGGGATCCACTGCCAGCTATCCATCAGCACCATGGTGAAGCGCGCCCACTTGGTATCGGTCATCCACGGTACGGCCAGATCGAGTTCCGAGCCGATCAGGGGGACCTGCGCCCACCACACCTCCACATGGCGCAGCAGATCGGCAATCGGCCCTTTGAACGAGTCGAACATCATTCGCCCGGTGTACCCGACCACGACCGGCGTCGTCATCATCGGGATCAGGAAGATCACCCGCACAAGTCCGCGCATTCGGAACTGCTGGTTGAGCACCAGGGCCAGCAGCAGCCCAATCACGTATTGAACGGTCACACCCATAAACACATAAAGAAATGTATTTCGTGCCGCAATCCACAGCCGCGAGTCGTGGAGCAGCCGGTCATAGTTCCGCGCGCTGAGGCTCCAGCTCATACCCAGGAAACCGGTGCCGGTTTCACCGGTCGCTTCCTCGATTCGCTCGGTCGTGGAGCCGCCGCGCTGGATGTCCGTAAAGCTAATCCCCAGCGACCACAGCAGCGGGAATATGGACAGGGCCAGCAGGATAAAAACGGTAGGCGTCAAAAATACGCGCTTCATGATCCGGTCGTCGCGCGTACCCTGGCCTTCTTGGATGGTGAGATCGGACGATGCCTGTGCCAAATCAGCCTCTCTTCCTGGCAACCGCGTGATCGCAAAAAGCGCTACATCGCTACGTGGGATGTAGCGCTTTTTTGCATCAGACCTTCAACTTCAGAAGAGCGTTATTCCATCGTATAACCCACCGCCGCACGATACTGGTTGAGCTGCGCGTCGTGCCCCAGACGATCGGTGATCTCGTTCCACTGCTGGGCCACGTTGTCCAACGCTTCTTGCGGCGTCACTTCACCCGCAATGGCCCGCGCGATCTCGACGTCCAGGGTTTGCAGGTACTCCGCCGAGCCGGTGATACGCAGGTCGAGCACCGCGTTCGGATCGTTGATCCCGCTCAGGACGGCGTCCAGATAGTCCGTAGCGCTCTCCTCGTCAAAGCCTGCGCCGATCCACAGATCGAGCGCCTCAAACTGGCTGAAGCGCGCCGGATTGACGCCCGTACCGCCCGTGACCGCCAACTGCTTGACCATTTCAGGATCGGCCATGAACGCAGCGAAGTCGAGCGCGGCTTCTTTGACGTCACTGTCTGCCGCCACGCCGATAATCCAGCCACCGAAGGCGATGAACGGGGCGCGGTTCACGCCGGACTCTGGCGTAACCCACTCGCCTGCCACGTAGTCCCAGTACTGGTCACCACCGGGCAGCGGCGCGAAGCCGACCAGCCCCTTGATGACGGACGCTTCAGGATCGATCGAGATCGGACCGACATCGCCCCAGTCGATATTGAAGACCGACATGCCGGAGGGGTAGTACACGCGGGTATCCGCGACGTCCCAGTTGACCATTTCCGGCGGCCCGTACTGGCCGATTTCGACGTACTCGGTCAGGGCGCGGACCCAGCCGGGGTTGTTGACCTGCGGGGTCATGTCTTCACAGCTAAAGAAGAAGCACGGGTTGCCCGGCACTTTACCGTAGCCCGCCGCGTGAGAGAGGTACACCCAATAGCTTTGCGCGTTGCGCTTCTGGGCTTCCATCGTGCCGTAGATCGGACCCTTGTTGCCTTCCGTATCGAGCACGACTTCCTTACCGTTAAAGAACTTGGCGATGTCGATGTACTGGTTCCAGGTGACCGGCTCGGCCAGCGGATAGCCATATTCCGCCTCGAACTCTGCCGCATATTCCTCGTTATTGACGAGATCCTTGCGGTAGTACAGCATATGCGAGTCGCCGTCATAGGGCAGCGCGTACACCTGGTCGCCCCAGGCAACGATCCGGTCGCTGTAGAGCGGGATCACGTCGTCCCAATTCACCTTCGCCTGCAGTTCCTCGGAGATCGGCTCCAGGTAGCCCGCCGCCATGAAGTCGCCCGCCCAGTCGGCGGGGAAGATCAACATGTCGTATGCGCCAGACCCCGTTTCAAACGCGGTGATCATCTTTTCGAACAGGTCGCCGAACGCAAACTGTTGAAGCTCGACCTCGCCGCCGGTCATCTCTTCCCATTGGGGTGCGAAGTCCTCGACCGGACCACCGATCGAGCGCCCTTCCTGGGTCACGACCACCACTTTCATACCTTCAAACGGCTTGTCATCCTGCGCATAGGTGCTCAAGGGAACCAGTCCCAGCACCATAGCGACCACAAACACGAGTGAAAAGAACCTTTTTGTCATCGTTATCCCCTCACTAAGTAGCTAATTTTTAGGTCCGCGAGCGAAAGAATCGTTGTGCGTTCTACGATGATGCGGCCTCCTCCTTTCCCGTGCGGCCATGTGAATCGCACAGACGCGGCTGCTGCGCATAACTCAGCTTCGTTATTGGAAGATCATGATCGTCGTGCCTGCATCAGTTGGAAGCAATAAAAACAGCGCTAGTGGTCGTAAGGTGTGACGGGACCGGCGGATCTACAAAAACCGGACCGTCTGCCTGGAACATTTAACTTCTCGGGCTTCAAAGCCGGCCCCTGCCTATGGCCCGGTCGAGCATGTCGACGCAAGCGAGGCAAGCTCCGGCATCAACCTGTCAAGCGAACCGTGTATCCTGGCCGCAAAATCTGCGGAGCAATGTCTCGTCGAGAACGTTGAGAATGTGCTGAACGTATTGTTGAGTGTCGGGCGATGTGAAAGTGACAGGGCCAACGATAGGAGTGGAAAGAAAAAAGTTGAGTGTAAGGTCAATAACTTGCTGCGAACGAGAGCGTGCAATCCGGGGGTGGAGCGACATCCGGCGATGTTGTAAGGGTATGTTTAACTTTAAGTGGCTGAACGAACAATGGTCTCGTCGCCTCCCCATACCAACACACGCCACGTCCGCGCCGGTTGATCGGGCGATGCATGACGCTGCATCGGGAGGGCTGCACGAGAGCACTATGTGTTATCCTGTCATCTTGTGATTACAAGTGATTAGCTGTATTATATTCAAAAAAAGATTCGCACGCAACTGGTGTTAGTTCGTTCTTAGGGTCCATACTTAGAGAAGCAAATGGCTTATGAGGCGTCAGCACGACTCGGTGGTTCCATATCCATAACAGGTTGCCGCGGCGTGCCTTCCGCCAGCGCGGAACCACTTCCTCAGCGCCTCATCTCAATGTCATACTCCCCTCACCCCGGCATAACCCAATCCAGCCCTGCATCGCAATGCAGGTGCCCTGTGCGCCCGCGCGTCAGGATCGTGGCAAACCCGCGTGCTCAGGTCGGCAAAACATGGACGGGGCCCGATCGCACACTGACTATTCGGAGCAGGAGCAAACCACTAAAATAAAGACTTGTCGCGTGATGAGAATGAACTTTTTAGGGGACATCTAATGAAACAATATGTTCTTGCGCACGATTTAGGCACGACGGGCAACAAAGCCACGCTTTACGGGGCCGAAGGCGACCTGCTGGGCAGCGCGTTTTACAGCTACGACACCGACTATGGGGGCGGTCCCAACTGGGCGGAACAGAACCCCGAGCACTGGTGGCGCGCAGTTTGCGATTCCACGCGCGAGCTGATGCAGCACGCGCGCGTCCGCCCCAACGAGATCGCGGTCGTTACATTCAGCGGGCAGATGATGGGCTGCGTGCCGCTCGACGAGCACGCGAAGCCGATCCGCAGTGCGATCATCTGGGCGGATCAGCGCGCGCTCGACCAGGAACGCTGGCTGGGCGAGCGGATCGCCCCTGCCGAGGTGTACCGCATCACCGGGCACCGCCTTAGCGCCTCGTACTCGCTGTGCAAAATGCTGTGGATTCGGGACAACCAGCCCGAGATCTACGAGGCGACCTACAAGTTCGTCCACGCGAAGGACGCGATTGTGGCGCGACTGACGGGGAATTTCGTCACAGAGCCGACCGATGCCTCCGGCATGAACCTGTACGACCTCGAAAACGGCACATGGTCGGGAGCCATCATAGACGCCGCCCAGCTTGACGCCAGCAAGCTGCCCGATCTGCGCCGGTCAATCGACGTAGTGGGTACGGTGCTGCCGTCTGTGGCTGCCGAGGTAGGCGTGGCCGCCGGAACGCCCGTCGTCATCGGCGGCGGTGACGGCATGTGTGCAGCGGCGGGAGCCGGTGTGGTCCGCGAAGGCTCGGCATACAACTATGTGGGTGCGTCGTCCTGGATCGCGCTGGCGACGCCGAAACCGATCTACGACCCGGATTACCGGACGTTCACCTGGGCGCATCTCGTCCCCGGCCTGTTCAGTCCCTGCGGCACGATGCAGATGGCGGGCGGATCCTACCAGTGGACGCGCGACCAGCTCTGTTTGCCCGAACAGCAAGCCGCTCAGACGCTCGGCGTCAGCTCCTACGACCTGATGAATCTCAGCGCGGAACAGTCACCTGCCGGGGCACACGGACTGCTCTTTCTGCCGTATCTGCTCGGCGAGCGCAGCCCACGCTGGAATCCGCGTGCGCGCGGCGGTTTCGTTGGCCTGACGGTGCGCCACACCCGCGCCGACATGATCCGCGCCGTGCTGGAAGGGATCACCATGAACCTGCGCGTGATCCTGGATGCGTTCACCACCC